>NZ_LGDB01000025.1:0-128026 GCF_001279655.1 Streptomyces sp. WM6372
CCCCCCCTCCTCCCTCCCCCTCCCGGAAGCACAACCTCCGCTTAATGCAGGGAAGTTGCCCCGCCCCACACGTGACGTGCTCATGTCGCAAGCCTGTAACCTTGCGCCCGCCGCCACGCAATCTGGCGCCGCCACCATGGCCGCGCCCCTCCGGGGCTGACCGGCCACAAACCCCCCGCATTCAGGGAGCCCCCTCATGGCCCTCAAGACCCTCATACCCGCTGTCTACGCGCGTCGAATTGGCGTGCTCGCGTCAGCGGCGACCCTCGCCGCCCTCACCTCCCTCGTGAACGCGCCCGTCGCCCAGGCCGCCCCGCCCACCCCCATCAGCGCCGCGGCCGCCCGCTCCTACCTCGCCACCGTCACGCCGAAGACGGAGGGGTCCCTCAGCGGATACAGCCGCAGCCTCTTCCCGCACTGGAGCACCGTCTCCGGCAGCTGCAACACCCGCGAGACCGTCCTGAAGCGCGACGGCGTCAGCGTCGTCACCGATTCCTCCTGCGCCGCCGTGAGCGGCAGCTGGTACTCCGAGTACGACGGCGCCACCTGGACCAACGCCGCCGACCTCGACATCGACCACGTCGTTCCGCTCGCCGAGGCCTGGCGCTCCGGGGCCAGCGCGTGGACCACGTCCAAGCGCCAGCAGTTCGCCAACGACCTCACCCGCCCGCAGCTCATCGCGGTGACGGACAACGTCAACCAGGCCAAGGGCGACCTCGACCCGGGCAAGTGGCTGCCGTCGCGGACCGCCTACCGCTGTACGTACGCCCGGATGTGGGTCGAAGTGAAGCAGTACTGGGGTCTGAGCATGGACTCCGGCGAGAAGTCGGCCCTGGTGGGCATCCTCAACGGCTGCTGACACCGGCCCGACCGTTCACCCGGCCTCTCCCCCGCCAGGGGGAGGCCACGGCCCCCTTCCCCGTCGTACCGTGATCGAAGGGGCTACGGAGGAGGGGGAGTTGCATGGCCGGATTGCGTCTGGGGCCGCTGCTTCGCTACGTCGACTGGGACACGGGCGGTTCGGCCACGATATGGGTCGAGGCCGACCGCCCGTGTACGGCCGAAGTGAGGTGCGCCGACGGGGCCGGCGGCAGCGTGCGCACCTTCCAGATCGCCGGGCACCATTACGCGCTCGTGCCGGTGACCGGTCTGGCCCCGGGGAGCACGACGGCGTACGAGGTACTGCTCGACGGCATGCGCGTCTGGCCACTGCCGGGCACCGCCTTCCCGCCGAGCACGATCACCACCCCCGCCGTGGCCGCGGCCGGTCGGCCGGCCCCGGGGCTGCGCCTGACGTTCGGGTCGTGCCGGCAGGCCGCGCCGCCGGCCGGCCGGCACGGGCCGCACGGTGCGGACGCCCTCGACACGCTCGCGGCGCGGCTGGCCGCCGATCCGGATGAGGTGCGGCCGGACGTGCTCCTCCTGCTGGGCGACCAGGTGTACGCGGACCAGCTGTCGCAGGAGACCAGACGGTGGCTCGCGGCCCGGCGGGATCTGCGGGAGGCTCCCGGCGCCCAGGTCGCGGACTACGAGGAGTACACGCGGCTGTATGACGAGTCCTGGCTCGACCCGGAGATCCGCTGGCTGCTGTCCACCGTCCCCAGCCTGCAGATATTCGACGACCACGACGTCGTGGACGACTGGAACACGAGCGCGGCGTGGCTGGCGGAGATGCGGGCGACTCCGTGGTGGCAGGAGCGCGTGCTCAGCGGGCTGATGTCGTACTGGGTGTACCAGCACCTGGGCAATCTCTCGCCGGCCGAGCTCGCGGCCGACCCGCTGTACGAGGCCGTACGGGCGACCCCGGACGGTACGGATGCGCTGCGGGCCTTCGCCGCCGCGGCCGACGCCGATCCGGGCTCGGTGCGCTGGAGCTACCGGCGCGACTTCGGGCGGTCGCGGCTGCTGATGGTGGACACGCGGGCGGCGCGGGTGCTCGCCGAGGACGGGCGGGCGATGCTGGACCCCGCAGAGCAGCAGTGGCTCCGCGACAACGCCCTCGCCGGGCACGGCGGTTACGACCACCTCCTCATCGGGTCGTCGCTGCCGTGGCTGATGCCGCCGCTGATCCACGACGCGGAGGTGTGGAACGCCGCTCTGTGCCGCGGCGAGCGGGGGGAGCGGTGGGCGCGGATCGGGGAGGATCTGCGGCGGCGCAGCGATCTGGAGCACTGGGCGGCGTTCCCGGCTTCGTTCGCGGCGTTGAGCGATCTGATCGAGGAGGTGGGGACGGGGCCGCGGGCGCCTGCGACGGTGTGCGTGCTGTCCGGGGACGTGCATCATGCGTACGTGGCCGAGCCTCGAATACCCAGTACGTCCCGGGTGTTCCAGTTGACGTGCTCGCCGGTGCACAACTCGATCCACACGGCGGTGAAGTGGGGCTTCCGGCTGGGCTGGTCGCGCACGGGGCGGTGGCTGGGGCGCGGGTTCTCGCGGCACGGGCGGACGGGTCGGCCGCCGCTGAGCTGGCGGCGTACGGGCGGCCCGTGGTTCGGGAACCAGCTGATGACGCTGGCGTTGGCGGGCCGTTCGGCCCGGCTTCGTCTCGACCAGGCGCACAAGGGACGGAAGGGGCAGGCGGGCCAGTCGGGCAAGGCGGGCCAGAGGGCTGCCCGGCTGGTGACGGTCCTGGACCGGGAGCTGACGTCGGCGGACTGAACACCGCGGACGGAACCCGGCGGACGGAATACGAGGGTTCGGGCGGTACGAAGGGAGCCGACGGCGCGAGCTGACAGACTATGGGCCCGGGCAGCCCCCGGGCATACGGCGCACCAACGCCAGGCGTACGCTGTATGGCTGTCAAGCCGCTCCTGCCGCTCCCCCGCGACGTCGCGGCGCTTCATGCCGCAGCACGTCAACCGGACTGGGGAGTCCCGCCTTGTTTGAGACTCTGGGGTCGCTGACCGCGAGCCCATGGATCTACGCCGTGGTGGCGGTGTCCGTCGTGCTCGACGTCTTCCTGCCAGTGCTGCCGAGCGGGGTTCTGGTGATCACGGCCGCTGCGGCCGCGGCTGCCGCCGGTGCGGCCGGTCCGGTGGCGGTTCCGGCGCAGGTGCCCGACATCCTCGCGCTGCTGGTGATCGCCACGACATCGTCGGTACTGGGTGACATGGCCGCGTTCCGGCTGGCCCGGCACGGCGGGGCCCGGCTGGACCGGGCGATCGCCCGGTCCCGTCGGCTGACCCGCGCCCACGAGCGCCTGGGTACGGCCCTGGCCCGCGGCGGCGGCGCCCTGGTGGTGATCGCCCGCTTCGCCCCGGCCGGCCGCTCGGTGGTCTCGCTCGGCGCGGGCAAGACCCACCGCAAGGTCATGGAGTTCCTGCCCTGGTCGGTGCTGGCGGGCATGGCCTGGGCCGGGTACAGCGTGGCGCTGGGGTACTTCGGCACCCAGTGGCTCGGCGCGACCTGGCTCGGCACGGCGGTCTCCGTGATCGCCCTCTTCGCCGCGGGCGCCCTGGCGGCCTTCGTCATCCGCCGCCCCGCGTCGACCGCGGCCCCGGCGGCGTAGCGACCGCCCGGATCCCTCGGGTGGAGCAGCGGCTCACCCGTTCACCCGGCCCCGATCGCCGCCCCGGGCCCGGGCTCCTAGCGTCCACAGCACGGCGCGCAACCGAATCCGCGTCACATCCGTGCCCTGGCCGCGCCGTTTCGAGGAGCCCGAGGAGTTCTCTCCATGCCCGCCACGCCGCTCGCCCAGCCGCCGTACCGCCGTCTTCTGGCAAGGGTCGCGGCCGCGACCCTCGTCCTCGCCGCGGCCACTCCCGTCACGGTCACCCACGCCGCCTCCCCCTCCGCCGGCGTCTCCCCCACCACGGTCGCACCGGGGAGCCGGGTCAGCCTGAACGTCACCGGCTGCGGGACCAAGACCGGCACGGCCTCGTCCAGCGCCTTCGGCGACGTCCGCCTGACCCCCGGCAACCTGGAGGCCACCAACCTCTTCGGCAGCGCCACCGTCTTCAGCAACGCCAACTCCGGGACGCACACCGTCACCTTCGAATGCGGCGGCTCCGGCGGGCAGCGCGTCACCGTCCCCCTCCAGGTCACCTCCGGCGCGGCCCGCGGCGGGCTGGGCGGCAGCATCGGCGAGATGAGCCCCGGCCAGGTCGCCCTGGGCGGCGCACTGGCCGCCGGCGCCCTGGGCACCGGCATCTGGATCCTCCGCCGCCGCGCCCGCCTGACCTGAGGCACAGGAACAGGAACAGGACGCCTAGGCGGTGACGGACACCGCGCCTCTGACCTGCAAACCGTCCAGCAGGTCCCGCGTCGCCTCGGCGATCGCCTCGACGGCGGCCTCGAAGACCTCCTGATTGTGCGCGGCGGGCGCCCGGAACCCGGACACCTTCCGTACGTACTGCAACGCGGCGGCGCGGATCTCCTCCTCCGTGGCCTTCTCGGGGATGGCGGGCGGGCGCAGGGTCTTAATGGAACGGCACATACACCCACTATCCCGCTACTGGGGCAGCTCGGCGCCGGACAGTTTCATGATCAAACCTGCCTGCAGCCGCGCCCGCAGCACCGGATCCGTGACCTCCTGCAGCAGCTCGGCGGCCTGCTGCAGGGCGGCGGCGGCCCGCCGGTCCTCGCGCAGGGAGGCGGTCTGGTCGGCCATGTGCCGCAGGGCGATGTCGGCCCGCCGGTGGAAGAGCTGCCCGACGAGCGTGATGACGAGTCCCACCGAGCTGGTGACCACCCCGAGGTACAGCTCCCCGCTGGTCTCGGCCTTCCACACCGCGAGCGCCACCCCGAGCAGCAGGATGGCGGCCCCCGCCCCCGCGAACCGCTGGCTGGTGACGAAGCTGCTGCGCGCCTGCGTCAGCCCGTACGCGTAGTACTCGACCAGCACGGACGTGAACTCGGCGTCCCCGTGTCCACCCCGCCGGGCCTCCGGCAACCCCCCGACGTCGGCGTACTTCGGATCCCCCGCGACGCCCTCGGTCTCCGCCACCTGAGCCAGCAACCGCGCCCGCTCGGCATCCCGCCGCCGCTCGAACCCCTCCCTGGCCACCCGGTCCAACACGACGTACGCCACGCCGCCGGCCACGACCGCCAGCAGCCCGACACCCCCCACCACCCACTCACCCATCCCCCGACCATCCCACGCCCTCGGACGGCCGGTAAGACCTCCCACAACAACGAACCACGCGCCCACGAAGGGCAGTTGCCCCCGCTCCGGCACAACACATCAGGAGGGCAAGACCCGAGCACCCACGCCAAAGGCCCCCAACCAAGATCGCTTGGGATCCTTCGCGCTCAAGGACACGGACGATCCCAAACCACCGACATCCGCTGTGCAAGCCCGCCCAGCCCCCGCCCCGCACGCACAAAGCGAAGACCGCAACGCGTATACACGAGCGCTCCGAGTCGCCAGCGTGCACCAGCGTTGATGTCACCAATCTCCTCGGGCCTGGGCCGACATCGCCCTCGGGCTGCGGCGCGGTGAACTCGTCGGGCTCCGGTGGGAGAACGTGGGTCTGGAGAAGCGGGAGATGCGGGTTCGGAGTCAGCGGCAGCGCGTTCGCGGCGAGGCGTACGAGGACGCGGACGCGGACGCGGACGCGGACGACCCCAACGACGCCGGTTTGCGGGTGATTCGACTGCGCGACGCGCGGCACGGGACGGCGACTTTGCTGACCGCCGCCAGCGTCCGGCCGCGGGTGGTGATGGAGATCCTGGGGGCACTTGCAGATCGCCGTCACGATGAACATCTACACGCATGTGACCGACGGCAGTAGGCGGGAAGCCGTGGGGCACATGGACCGGCTGTTGCGCCGTCGGCGGCCGGCCGAGTAGGCGGTCGCCGTCACCTGCAACCGTCAAAGGCCCCCAACCGTGATCGGTTGGGGGCCTTCGCGATGGTGGGCGTGGACGGTTTCGAACCGCCGACATCTGCTTTGTAAGAGCAGCGCTCTACCCCTGAGCTACACACCCGTGGATGAGTGGACAGCCTACATGGCAGGCGCACCCCCCACGCAAACCCGCATCCGTGGGAGAGAATGGACCGGGGCATGGCGGAGGCGGTACGGGAGTGGGATTGTGACGACGGCATCCCGCCGGTGGTTCGGCGGGCGGGACGAGAGTCGGCGGGCGGACGCGCAGGCGGCGAAGGACGCCGCCGCGGCCGCGTTCTACGAGCTGGACACCGCGCAGCGGGATCTGCGGATCTCCATGGAGACCATCGCGGCCGCCGACGGGTCTCCCGCGGCGCGGCAGGCCGGGGAGGGGTTCGCCGCGCTCGGGCAGCGGATCGACCAGGTCAGCCACGTGTACATCGAGGCCGTCGACGCGCACGACCTTGATCGGGTGGACCTGGAGGGGTCCGTCGCCGCGCGGGCGCGGGAGCAGCTGACGCGGGCCCGCGACGAGCTGGTCCGGGTCAAGGGCGAGCTGGACCGCTTCGCCCAGGGCCTGCAGCCGCTGCTGGACAAGGCCGAGACGCAGCTGGCCCGGGTGGCGCCCGCGCGGGAGCGGGCCCGGGCGGCGCTGATCGCGGCGAGCACGGCGCTGGACGACGTACGGGGCAAGGGGATGCGGGCCGACGAGTTCGCGGCGCGGCTCGCCGCGCTCGGGCCCGAGCTGACCCTGCTGAACCAGGGCGCCGCGCAGCACGGGGTGCAGGAGACCGTCCAGCGCGCGGACCGGATCCTGCGGGACGCGGAGGCGATACGGGCCGAGGTGGCGCGGCTCCCGGAGCGGGCCGCGGAGATCGACCGGCGGCTGGTGAGCCTGCGGACCCGGGCGCAGGCGCTGCGCAATCGGGCGGACCGGGTGGATCCGGTCCTCAGTGAGCTGCGCCGGCGGTTCAGTGCCGCCTGCTGGCAGGACCTCCAGCAGGTGCCGGATCAGGCCGTACGGGACGTGGCGCGGGCCGAGGAGCAGCTGAGGGAGGCCGCGCGGGCGCGCGAGGAGCAGCGCTGGGCGGACGTAGCGGCATTGATCGAGGCGGTCCGGGGTGCGCTGGACGCCACCGACGAGGCGGTGTCGGCGGCGCAGGACCGGCTGTCACGGCTGGAGGCGGTGGCGCGGGATCCGCAGGCGGAGGTACAGCGGACCCGGTTCGCGATCCGGGATGCGCAGCGGCTGGCGATGGAGGGCCGCAGCGTGCCCGATCCGCGGCACGCGCGGCCGCTGGACGAGTCGGTGGCGCGGATGGAGCGGGCGCTCGCCGGGCTGGAGGAGCGGCATCCCGACTACTGGCACTTCCTTCAGGAAATGGAGCAGGTGCGGGCAGACGTGGGGCGCGTCGTCTCCGACATCCGCGGCGGGCGCGGGAACGGCTGAGTTCGACTGGGGCGGCCGGCCTCCGCTGGGGCCGGCCGGCCTCCGCCGACCCCGTCGACGTCAGCGGCGTCCGCGCTTGTCGTGGAGGGGGCGGCGGCGGATGCTGGAGGTGGTTGGAATAGGAGGGCGTGATGGCTGCCCACACTTCGCACACCCCTCGTGAGCCCGACGCACCGCCCGCGACCGCGCCCCACGCGGCCTACGGGTGCCACGAGCCCCACGAGAACTACGCGCCGTACGTGGCCCACGGGCCGATCGAGCTCCCCGCACCGCACGTCCCCTACCTGGTGCGGCGCATGGCCCGTCCCGTCAACACCCGGCTCGACGAGCACCTGCCCACCGACCACAAACTCAGCCAGGTGTACCGGGTGGGCGCGGGTCTGATGGGGCTGCTGCTGGTCGCCTTCGGGATCCTCGGCCTCATCGACCAGATCGGGTTCTTCGACACCGGCGGCGCCACGGTGCTCGCGCTGAACACCAACGGCGCGCTGAGCGTGCTGTCGATCTGCATCGGGCTGCTGCTCTTCGTCGGGATGGTGATCGGCGGGAACTTCGCCTCCACCCTCAACATCGTGCTGGGGCTGGCCTTCATCGCCAGCGGGTTCGTGAATCTGGCCCTGCTGGACACCGGGATGAACTTCCTGGCCTTCAAGATCCAGAACGTGCTGTTCAGCTTCGTCGTCGGCGTGATGCTGATGTGGTTCGGGATGTACGGGCGGGTGGGCAGCGCCCTCCCGCACGACAATCCGTACTGGCGGGCCCGCAACCCCGAGCAGGCCGCACGGGAGGACCGGGCCGCGGCGGCCGCCCGGCTCAGTCACGGCTTCTAGGCAGCTTCCATGTTTCTGGGCCGCCGTCGCCCCTGTCGGTAGCCTGGGTCCATGCCTCGTTACGAATTCCGCTGCCGGACCTGCGAAGACACCTTCGAGGTCAGCCGGCCCATGGCCGAGTCCTCCGCGCCCGCCGACTGCCCGGCCGGGCACGCCGACACCGTGAAACTGCTCTCCGCCGTCGCCGTGGGCGGGACCAGCAGCGCCCCCGCCCCGTCCGGCGGGGGCTGCTGCGGTGGCGGGGGCTGCTGCTGACCGACCGGAAAGCGCCCGGCATGTCGGACGCCCCGCACGCGCCGGACGCGCCGGACGCCCGACGCGCCGCACGCGCCGGACGCCCCGCACGCCGGACGCGCCGGACCGCGCCCGACATGCCGGAGAACCCGCTAGCGCTTGCGCGACAGGGTGAGGCCGTCCGAGATCGCCAGCAGGACCGACTCCATGCGGGTGTCCGCCGCTACGTGCTCGTTGTACGCGCGGACTCCCGCCGCCGAGCCCGTCGCGGACTCGTCCAGGACCCTGCCGTGGAACAGCGTGTTGTCCGTGACGATCAGCCCGCCCGGCCGCAGTCGCGGAACGAGCTCCTCCCAGTACGCGATCTGGCTTTCCTTGTCCGCGTCCACGTAGGCCATGTCGATGTGCGGCTCCTGCGGCATGGCGCGCAGCGTGTCCAGCGCCGGGGCGATCCGCAGGTCGATCCGGTCGGCGACGCCCGCCGCCTCCCAGGCCTCGCGCCCGTACGCCGTCCACTCCTCCGAGACGTCGCAGGCGACGAGCCTGCCGTCCGCCGGCAGGGCCTGGGCCATCGACAGGGTCGAGAAGCCGGTGAAGGTGCCGACCTCGACGATGTGGCGGGCCCCGGTCAGCCGGACCAGGAAGGCCAGCAGCGGCCCCTGCTCCTCGGCCGACTGCATGCCGGCGACGTCCGGGAACTTCTCGTACGTCGTCGCCACCAGCTTCTGCTGGACGGCGTCCAGCGGAGGGTTGTGGTCGAGCATGTAGCGGTACAGCTCGTCAGTGATCTTGGTGCTGTTGCCCTTGGTCATGCGCCCAGTGTGCCGACATCACCGGCCGGCCGGACACCCTCCCGGGCCACCGCCCGCGCGAAGGCCCGCACGATCTCCTCCCCCGCCAGCACGCCCGCCGCCGCCAGGGCCGTGACCGTCGGCGCCGTCCAGCCCGCGTCGGCCAGTTCCCCGTGCCCCGGCCGCCAGGCCGCGTCCGCCGCCAGCAGCAGGTCCGCGTCCAGCAGCGAGTCGCCGGCGGCGAGGGTCGTGGTCGCGCCCGTACGGCGGGCCACCTCGCGCATCGCCGCGCTCTTCGTCAGCGGACGCGGCACGGCGTAGATCTTGCGGCCCTGGAGGGAGACCGTCCAGCCGCGCTCGTCGGCCCACTCCGTCAGCGCCTTGACCCACTCCTGCGGCACCAGGGCGCGCTCGACGACCAGGTACGTGAACAGGTCCTCCGCGATCCGCGCCTTGCGCAGCCACGCCGGGTCCGCCGTCGCCAGCAGGTGCGCGTTCACCTCCTCCAGCGGGGCGCACTCCTGCGCCAGTCGCGCCGCCACCTGGCGCCGCCAGTCCCGGTCCGGGACCCCGTCCACCAGCAGCTGCCCGCCGTTGGCGCAGATCGCGTACGGCGCCGGGCGCCCGGGGAAGCGGATGCGCTGGTACTGCTTGCGCGTACGGGTCGTCGTCGGGACGAAGACCACCGCGGGATCGGCCGCCAGCTCGGCCAGCAGCGCCGCCGCCGTCTCCGTCATGTACGACAGCGGCTTGCTCTCGTGCACCTCGACGCACAGCAGCCGCGGGGCCACCGGGTCGGGCATGGTCAGGCCGAGCGCGGCCGCCGAGTAGATGAGGGTGCGGTCGAGATCACTGGCTACCAGGACAGTCACTTGGAGGTCACGGCCTTTCCGTCGGCGCCGGTCGCGCCACGCGTGAAGCGGGGGTGGATGAGTCCTACGCAGGTGTAGGGGAGCCCGTCGACCTCTTCCACCGGCACGCCCCGCTGCTCGGCGAGCAGCCGTACGTGGTCCAGGTCCGCCCCGGCGCCGCGCTGCGCCAGGATCTTCCACGGCACGCGCCGCAGCAGCACCCGCGTCGTCTCGCCGACGCCGGGCTTGACCAGGTTCACGTCGTGGATGCCGTACTCCTCGCTGATCCGCTCGACCGCCGCCCAGCCCTCCCAGGTGGGCGTGCGGTCGGCGGCGAGGAGCTCCTTGACCTCGGCGCCGACGGCCTCCGCCACCTCGTCGAAGCGGGCGGCGACGGTGTCGATGAAGCCGGTGGAGACATCGGCTCCGGCGAGCTCGCGGTAGAACTTCGCGCCGTGGAAGTCGGCGGGCCCGACCAGGTCGGACCTGAGGACCGTACGCGATATCAGTCCGGAAACGGTGGAATTGAGGCAGGCGGAGGGGATCAGGAAGTCCTCGCGGGTGCCGTACGTGGACACGCAGGAACCGGGGTCGGCGAGGACCACGATCTCCGGGTTGAAGCCCGGGCCCCCCGCTTCCCGGTGGGCCTCCAGCGCCGCCGCGAGCTCCCGCGTGATGGCCCCCTTGCCCGTCCAGCCGTCCACGAAGACGACGTCGGCGGGGTCGTGGTGGGCGGCCAGCCAGCGCAGGGCGTTGGGGTCGATGCCGCGGCCGCGCACGATGGAGACGGCGTAGTGCGGCAGCTCCAGGCCGTGCCGGGCCCGGGCCCAGCGGCGCATCAGGACACCGACGGGGGTGCCGGCGCGGGCCAGCGAGACGAGGACCGGGGAGGGGGACCGCTCGGCGAGGACGGTCTCGGTGACCGTGCCGACGGCCCGGGCGATACGGGCGGCGGACGCGGTCAGCGCGCTCCGGTAGAGCTCCTGGTACTGGGGTGACGGCTGGTACTCGACGGGCAGCGACTCGGCGTAGTGCGCGCCGCCGGCCTGGATGGCCTCCTCGCGCTCTTCGGTCGGGGCCTCCAGCGCCGCGCCGGAGAGGTCCTGGAGCAGCCAGCCGCAGTCCTCCGGGGCGTACGAGGAGAAGGCCGGGCCGCGCAGCGGCTCGGGCAGGATCGGCTCGGGCATGATCGGCTCCCGCCGGTCGGAGGAAACGGAAACGCCGGAGGAGCTGTCCGGGGCGTACGAGGGGACCAGCGCGAGCAGGACCCGGCCGGCGTGCGGGGCCAGGCGTGCGAGGAGCCCGTCGGGGGCGTGCAGCGCACCGGTGTCCCCGTGGGTGTCGGCGACGGCGACGACGGTGTCGAAGCCGGCGCCCGCGACGTTGTAGGCGTACCGGTCGCCGGGCCCGTCGGCGGGAGCGTCGTGGGCGGGGAAGACGAGCCGGGAACGGATGGCGTAGCCGGGGTCGTCGACGGCGAGCACGGGCGAGCGGGTGGTGGTCGAGAACCGGACCTCGGCCGCGGCCCCGGACTCCTCCAGGGCCCGCGCGAGGCGCAGCGGCGCGTACATCAGCTCCTCGTTGCCGAGTACGAGGACCCGCCCGGGCTCGGCTCCGAGTGCGTCGGCGAGCTGGCGGGCCAGCGCGGGCAGGGCCGCTTCGAGCCGGGCGCGGTGCTCGGGGGTGAAGCCGTGCCGGCCGCCGTCCGGGACCCCGGCGGGCCAGTCCAGCACGACCCGCCCGACGGGTGCCGCGGGGGTGGCGGAAGCCCCGTCCGAAACGCCCGGGGCCGGGGCGCCGGGAGCCGGAGCGCCCGGAGCCTGAGCGCCCGCAGCCGGAGCTCCCGGAGCCTGAGCACCGGCAGCCTGAGCGCCGGCAGCCTGAGCGCCCTCGGCCTGGCGCTCGTACTCCTCGACCAGTGCCTGTCCCTTGGCCAGGACCCCCTCGGGGAGGTGCACCGTCCCGGAGGCGAGGGCGATCAGGTCGACGCGCGCGCCGATCTCGGCGGCGAAGGCGGTGAGCCGCTCGCGGTCGGCCGGGGAGCGCATGTCGACGAGGGCGACCACCACGTAGTGCGTGCGGGGGTGGCGGGCGTGCAGGTCGCGGATGGTGTTCAGGACCGTGTTGCCGGTGGAGAACTCGTCGTCGACGAGGACCAGCGGTCCGCTGCCGGCCAGCAGCTTCGGGTCCTCCGGCAGCAGCAGGTGCGAGGTGGCGTGCGAGTGCGCCTCCTCGAACCCTCCGGCGGGCTCGACCCCCGGCACGGGGCGGCGGGTGGAGTGCAGGTAGGGGGCGGCTCCGAGGCCGTCGGCCACGCAGTGCCCGAGCCCGGTCGCCGTCTCGGCGTACCCGAGGACCACCGCGGCGGCGGCCTCGTCGCCCAGCAGGGCCCGCACCCGCTCGCCGAGCCCGTGTCCGGCGGCGTACACGGCCCGCGGGGACTGCGGGACGTGCTTGCCCAGCACCTGCGAGACGAGCAGGTGGGCCCGCTTCGGGTTGCGCCGCAGGGCCAGCCCGAGCAGTTCGTCCAGCCGCGGCAATCCCGGCTCGCCGGCCTCCTCCAGGCGTACGCCCAGCCGCTCGGCCACCCAGGTTCCCGACCACACCGCGTCGATCGTCTTGCCCTTCTCCGTAGTCAAGAGCCGGCTCACAGCTGGAGCCCGGCCGTGAGCAGGTCGACGAAGCCGACCTCCTCCTTCGCCACACCGAAGACCTCGGAGCGCAGCATGGTGCGCTCGGCCCAGGCCCGGTGGGGCTTCACTTCGTTCATCTTGTTCGTGTAGGCGGAGCGCATGACCCCGCCGCCGCCCCGCTCGGGGCGCAGGATGTCCTGGGCGTCGCTGAACTCCTCGTGGGAGACCACCGACAGCGCGTGGACGGGCGTGACGTGGGCGGGGTGGATGCAGGTCTTGCCGAGGAGTCCGTTGGCCCGGTCGAGTTCGATCTCGCGCAGGAGCCCGTCGAGGTCGTGCTCGATGAGGGTGGTGCGCAGTTCCTCGGCGCCTTCCTGGAGGAAGGGGCTGCGGCGCAGCTGGGGCTTGAAGAGGCGCTGCTGGTTGCGGAAGTACTCCCAGACGGGTCCGGTCACGGTGAAGCCGGTGCCGTCGGCGCGGCTGAGCACGTTCACCACGTCGGCGATGACTCCGGCGACGATCTGCACGTCGTAGGCGGTCATGTCCGGGGTGCGGCGCAGTCCGTAGACCGAGCAGAAGTCGGTGACGCCGAGGCGCAGGGCCAGGACGCGGTCGCGGTACCGGCCCACGGTGCGGGAGATGCCGGCGAGGGCTTCGACGCGGGTTTCGAGGTGGAGGAGGTCGGGGGTCTCCAGGACGGGCATGGCGTACAGCGGCTGCTGTCCGCCGGCCGCCTCGGCCTGGGCGACGGCGTCGAGGAAGGCGGTTCCGCGGCTCTCGGTGAACTTGGGTAGTACGAATCCGGCCAGTCTGCGGGCGGAGCCGCCGAGACGGCGCACGAGGTCGGGTATCTGCTCGGGGGTGCGGACCCGGATGAAGAGGAGCGGGAGCTCCCCGCCGTCGGCGTCGAGGGCGGCGAACTGGCGGACGAGGTTGTCCTCGGCGTCGGCGACCTCGGCGTCGCTGATCGAATCCTCCAGGCAGAGGACCATGGAGACGACTCCGCGGGCGGCCTGCTTGTGGACGTCCCCGGCGAGGTTCGGGCGGGTCGCGGGGCTGTAGAGGGTGGCTCCGAGGGCGGCGGCGAGAATGCGGGCGGGGGAGGCGGCGGTGAACTCGGCCGGCTCCTGGTGGAAGAGGTCCTTGCGGACAGTGGGCGATATGTGCCCGAAGTGACGCATGTGCTTCCCCCGTACTGCCTCGGCGGCCCCAGTGGCGTGGCCGGTAATAGTACGTACGAACGTGAGTCAAGAGTTCCTCAAGCACATGAAGTTCAGGTAACCCTCTTGCACAATGCCCAGGTCTTTCTTTCGCGACAAGGCCCTGCGGGGGGCCGCGTTGTTCCGCGCCGCCCCGGGAGGGCAGGATGACGGGCATGACGCACGCGATGCAGAAGGGCTCGAACATCCCGGTGACCGCCGTGGCGGTCCGGGCGGTGCTGCGCTGGACCGGCGGCCCCGAGGTGCCGGACGTCGACGCCTCGGCGCTGCTCGTGGGCCCGGACGGGCGCGTGCGCTCGGACGAGGACTTCGTGTTCTACAACCAGCCCCGGCACCCCTCGGGGGCCGTCTGGCGGCTCGGCAAGAAGCAGCTCGGCGACGGGATCACCGACGCCGTACAGGCGGACCTGCGCGCGGTGCCGCCGGTGGTGGACCGGATCCTGGTGGTGGCCTCCGCCGAGGACGTGCCGTTCCAGCAGGTCCGCGACCTGCGGATCCTGCTGTACGACGCCACGGCGACCGGTGGCTCCGAGCCGCTGGCCTTCTTCGACGTGCGCCCCGAGACCGGCGCCGAGACGGCCCTGATCTGCGGGGAGCTGTACCGCCGCGGCGACGGGTGGAAGTTCCGGGCGCTGGGCGAGGGCTACTCGAACGGTCTCGTCGGGCTGGCGACCGACCACGGGATCTCCGTGGACGAGAACGCCGCCGAGGGCGGATCCGGGACCGCCGCCCCCGCCGCCGGTCCGGCCGGCGAGGAGACGGCCCAGATGCGCCCGCCGGGTCCGCAGCAGGCGCCGCAGACGCCGCAGGCACCGGTGACGCAGGCCCCGCCGCCCGTGCAGCCGGCGTACGGGTATCCGCAGCCGGTCTCCCCGGCCCCGGTGCCGGTCCCGGGCGGCGACCCGACGTTCCGGCTGCCGGTGCAGGGCCCGCAGTTCCTCCGCCGCTGACGCGCCGCGCCTGACCGGGACCGCCGGGGATCCGGCGAGGGCCCACCGGGGACCCTGCCGGGACCGGCCGGGGACCCGCCCGGTCCCGGTCAGGCCTTGGTGCTCTTGTAGCCCCGCCCCCACTGCAGGCCCCACCCGTACAGCCGGTCCAGCTCGGCCTGGAACCCGTACACGAACTTCACCTCGCGCCGCACGATCAGCTCGCCCTTGACGTGCTCCATGGAGAGCACCGCGCAGGAGCGGGCCTGCGGCTGGCGCTCCTCCAGCGGGATCTCGATCCGCGGCCCGGTGATCGGGTAGAGGGTGATCATGGCGTGCGTGCGGTCGAAGGCCGGGGTCTGGTCGTAGATGTAGACGAACACCAGCAGCCGCTTGATCTCGTCGGCGTGGTCGAGGTTGACGAAGACCGTCTCCCCCGACGGCGCCCCGAACCGGTCGTCGCCGCTGAGCTTCACGTACGGCGGGCTGTTGATGTCCCCGTGGAAGTTGCCCAGCGGCTGGACGACGCCCCGGGTCCCGTCGGCCAGCTCGTAGAGGCAGCCGAGGTCGAGGTCGACGTTGACCATGCCCTGGGTGTGCGCCTGCACCATGTCGGGCTTGAACAGCTTGAACGGGTGGCGCAGGAGCCGGCCGCCCTCGCCCCCGCCGCGGCCGCCGATGTCGGAGCTGCGCATGCGCCAGGACAGGTTGACCCGCAGGTTCCCGTGGACCGCCCCCTGTTTAGTGAGCGACACCGTCGGATGCCGCTTGGTCAGCTCGATCGCGGCCGAACCGCTGCCCGAGTCGAACTGCAGGGCGCGGCTGCCCCTGATCCCGTCGAAGAATCCCATTTCCCCTGTCCCCCCTCATTCTGTGTAGGCGGGGCGGCCTACGCGGACGGGGCGGCCCGGCAGTCCGCAGACCAGCCCGGCCGCCCCGCAGTTGGAGCGTTCCGCATTACCGCCGTGATCATGCCTCGGCGGTGGAACCCTCCAGTTCCAGGCGCTTGTTGCGGCGCACCGAGGACCAGAAGGACCAGGCGATGAGCAGCACGCCGACGAGGCCCGTGATGACCTCGTGGATCTCGTACTGGATGGTGACGAGCAGGATCACGGCGAGCGCGCCGATGGCGTAGTGCGCGCCGTGCTCCAGGTAGACGTAGTCGTCGAGGGTGCCCTGGCGGACCAGGTAGACCGTGAGCGACCGGACGTACATGGCGCCGATGCCGAGGCCCAGGGCCATCAGCACGATGTCGTTGGTGATGGCGAAGGCGCCGATGACCCCGTCGAAGGAGAAGGAGGCGTCGAGAACTTCGAGGTAGAGGAACATGAAGAAGGCGGCCTTGCCGGCCATGGCGACGGCCGAGACGGGCTTGCCGCTCTTCTTGGCCGCTTCCTCGGCTTCGTGCTCGGCCTCTTCCTCTTCTTCGAGGCGGTTCTCGAAGTAGCCGGAGAGACCGCCGACGATCATGTACGTGATCAGGCCGGCGATGCCGGAGACCAGGACGGTCTGCGCCTTGTCCACGTGGGCCCCGCCGTGCTGGTGGGCGTTGGCGGCGAAGGTCGCGGACGTGATCAGCAGGACGATCAGCGAGATGCACGCGGACAGCATGTCGATCTTGCCGAGCTTGGCGAGCGGGCGCTCCAGCCACGCGAGCCACTTGATGTCCCGGTCCTCGAAGATGAAATCGAGGAAGATCATCAGAAGGAACATGCCGCCGAAGGCCGCGATCGCCGGATGGGCGTCCGTGACCAGCTGCTGGTACATGTCCTTGTCGTTCAGCGCCAGATCGACGGCCTCGATGGGCCCGATACCGGCGGTGACCGCGACGATCACGACGGGGAAGACCAGGCGCATGCCGAACACGGCGATGAGCACACCGATGGTGAGGAAGATCTTCTGCCAGAAGGCGTTCATCTTCTTCAGGATTCCGGCGTTGACCACCGCGTTGTCGAAGGACAGCGAGATCTCAAGGATGGACAGGATCGCGACGATCCCGAGTCCGGTCATTCCCCCGTAGAACCCCGCTGCGACCAGACCGAGCGCAGTGACTGCGAACGACCAGCCGAAGGTTTTGAGAACCACTGGCACCCCATCGTCTTGTACGGCTTTACGAAACGTTGACCCCGAAGTCTAGAGCGATGCCCCGGAGCCCCGACGCGTACCCCTGCCCCACCGCTCGGAACTTCCATTCGCCGCCGTACCGGTAGACCTCTCCGAAGATCATCGCGGTCTCGCTGGAGGCGTCCTCGGTGAGGTCGTAGCGGGCCAGTTCCTGGCCGTCCGACTCGTTGACCACGCGGATGAAGGCGTTGCTGACCTGGCCGAAGCTCTGGCGGCGGGCCTCCGCCTCGTGGATCGAGACCGGGAAGACGATCTTGTCGACCTCGACGGGCACCTTGGTCAGGTCGATGATGATCGATTCGTCGTCGCCCTCACCCTCGCCGGTGAGGTTGTCCCCCGTGTGTTCGACGGAGCCCTCGGGGCTCTTCAGGTTGTTGTAGAAGACGAAGTACGCGTCCCCCAGGACCCGGCCGTCGCGGCACAGCAGCGCGCTGGCGTCGAGGTCGAAATCGGCCCCCGTGGTCGAGCGCGCGTCCCATCCGAGACCGACCAGGACCCGGGTGAGGTTCGGTGCGGCCTTGGAAAGGGAGACGTTGCCCCCCTTGGCGAGTGTGACGCCCATGTTGTGGTCCTCCCCGGACGACGTGGTGATCGCGGCGCGCCCCGCGTGGCGGGCCGCCGGTGGAGCTCGGCGGTGCACCTCGTCGGTGCACCGTCGCAAAGCACGTCCGGCGCCGTACACACAGTGCACGGCGCCGGACGGGTGACTGCTGGCGGGCTCAGACGTTGACGCCGAAGTCCTGGGCGATGCCGCGCAGGCCGGAGGCGTAGCCCTGGCCGATGGCGCGGAACTTCCACTCCGCTCCGTTGCGGTACAGCTCGCCGAAGACCATGGCGGTCTCGGTCGAGGCGTCCTCGGAGAGGTCGTAGCGGGCGAGCTCGGAGTTGTCGGCCTGGTTCACGACGCGGATGTACGCGTTGCGGACCTGGCCGAAGCTCTGCTGGCGGCTCTCGGCCTCGTAGATCGAGACCGGGAAGACGATCTTGGCGACATCGGCCGGGACGCCGGCCAGGTTCACCTTGATCGCCTCGTCGTCGCCCTCGCCCTCACCGGTGGTGTTGTCACCGGTGTGCTCGACCGAGCCGTCCGGGCTCTTCAGGTTGTTGAAGAACACGAAGTTCGAGTCGTTGGCGACCTTGCCCTGGTCGTTGGTCAGGATCGCGCTGGCGTCGAGGTCGAAGTCGACACCGGTGGTGGTGCGAGCGTCCCAGCCCAGACCGACGATGACCGCCGTCAGATTCGGCGCGGCCTTGGTCAGCGAGACGTTTCCGCCCTTGCTGAGGCTGACTCCCACGGGTCCTCCATTGGGTTCATGTGTGGGGCGGTGCCCCGTCGTGCGGTTTCTACCGGGATCAACGCTTCGATCCTAGTGACGGGTTCCCGCCTGTCGGCGTCTTTCCCGGTGAACAGTTCGCGGAACCCGCCCGAAGTGCGGCGATCGCGCGACGGCCCGACGGGTCCGGAGCCCCTCGGGGGCTCCCGGTGGGTCTCCGGTGGCTCCCGGGGACCGTCCGAGGTGCGTCAGAGGTGCGTCAGAGGCTGTCGAGGGCCTTGATGTACTCGTTCAGGTCACGCGCGTCGGGCAGGCCGTTGACGACGGTCCAGCGCACGATGCCGTCCTTGTCGATGATGAAGGTGCCGCGGACCGCGCAGCCCTTCTGCTCGTCGAAGACCCCGTACGCGCGGGAGGTCTCGCCGTGCGGCCAGAAGTCCGAGAGCAGCGGGTAGTCCAGGTTCTCCTGCTCGCCGAAGACGCGCAGGGTCGGCACGGAGTCGTTGGAGACCGCGAGGAGCTGGACGTCGTCGTTCTGGAACCGGGGCAGCTGGTCGCGCAGCTCGCACAGCTCGCCGGTGCAGACACCGGTGAAGGCGAACGGGTAGAAGAGCAGCACCACGGCCTTCTCGCCGCGGAAGTCGGAGAGCCGCACGGTGGCGCCGTGGTTGTCCTTGAGCTCGAAGTCCGGGGCCTTGCTGCCGACCTCGATCGCCATCTCTCGCATCCCTTCGTTCCTGCATCCCTGCGTTGGGCTGTTCGGGTGGGTCCAGCCTAGGCCGACCAGGGGCCCGGAACGCACGCACCCCGCCGACCGGAACGGATTCCGGCGGGCGGGGTGCGTGTCCGCTTGGCTGCGGGGCGCGGCTCAGCGCTTGGTCTTGGCGGTGGCCGTCTTGGGCGTCACCAGCTTGGTGGCGGCCCATTCCTTGCCGACGCTGACGCTCCTGGTCTGCGACAGGCCGGCCGTTTCGGCGGCCTCGCTGATGTCGCTGGCCTCGACGTAGCCGTCACGGCCCGTCTTCGGGGTCAGCAGCAGGATCAGGGCGGCGTCCTCGACCAGCTCGGTGGCATCGACCAGCGCATCCGTCAGATCGCCGTCGTCCTCCCGGAACCACAGCAGGACCGCGTCTGCGACGTCGTCGTACTCCTCGTCGACGATTTCGCCGACGTGCTCCTCGACGGCATCACGGAATTCCTGATCGACGTCGTCGTCGTAGCCGATCTCCTGGACCACCTGTTCGGACTGGAAACCCAGCCGGGCGGCCAGGCTCTCCGCGTGGTCCGCGGTCGCGCTCACGGGGTGCCTCCTGCTCATGTTCGGTGAATGTCTTCGGCGGCGCGCGTACGCGCAGCATTGGGCGTAGTCCACACGGGCGCGGCGGATCGCGCAAGTACCCGGCCGCCGAGACCGTCGAAACGGTGACGATTGCGGCCGTCTCGCCGCAACTTTCAGCCTCCCCGTGTGGACGTCTGGTGATTCATCCCACACCATTCCAGCTCATTCGGCATCATCGGCGACGCTGAGCGGCTTTCCTACCTGTTTGAGGGACGAACGGTCTTACGAGCCCGCTGATCTTCCTGGGCGTAGGGTGGCGATCGGCCGGACCTGACGCTCATGGCGCCCGAATCTCCGCGGACTCCAGTGATTACCCAGTGGTACGGGTGACGATTCCGACCGAGCGTAAGACGATGGGAGGCGGCGAAACCCCATGGCACGACTCCCCTGACAGCGAAGGAACAGCGTGGCTTCCGCATCCGATCGCAATCCGATCATCATTGGCGGCCTGCCGAGCCAGGTCCCGGACTTCGATCCGGAGGAGACGCAGGAGTGGCTCGACTCCCTGGACGCAGCCGTCGACGAGCGGGGCCGTGAGCGCGCCCGCTATCTGATGCTGCGGCTGATCGAGCGGGCCCGCGAGAAGCGCGTGGCCGTGCCCGAGATGCGCAGCACGGACTACGTCAACACGATCGCCACCAAGGACGAGCCGTTCTTCCCCGGCAACGAGGAGATCGAGCGCAAGGTCCTGAACGCCACCCGCTGGAACGCGGCCGTCATGGTCTCGCGCGCCCAGCGTCCGGGGATCGGCGTCGGCGGCCACATCGCCACGTTCGCCTCCTCCGCCTCCCTCTACGACGTGGGCTTCAACCACTTCTTCCGGGGCAAGGACGAGGGCGACGGCGGCGACCAGATCTTCTTCCAGGGCCACGCCTCCCCCGGCATCTACGCGCGCGCCTACCTCCTGGACCGACTCTCCGAGCAGCAGCTCGACGCGTTCCGGCAGGAGAAGTCGAAGGCCCCGTACGGTCTGTCCAGCTACCCGCACCCGCGGCTGATGCCGGACTTCTGGGAGTTCCCGACCGTCTCGATGGGTCTCGGCCCGCTCGGCGCGATCTACCAGGCCCGGATGAACCGGTACATGGAGGCGCGCGGGATCGCCGACACCTCGAAGTCACACGTTTGGGCGTATCTCGGCGACGGCGAGATGGACGAGCCGGAGTCGCTCGGCCAGCTGTCGATCGCCGCCCGCGAGGGCCTGGACAACCTGACCTTCGTCGTGAACTGCAACCTGCAGCGGCTCGACGGCCCGGTGCGCGGCAACGGCAAGATCATCCAGGAGCTGGAGTCGCAGTTCCGCGGCGCCGGCTGGAACGTCATCAAGCTGATCTGGGACCGCTCCTGGGACCCGCTGCTGGCGCAGGACCGCGACGGCATCCTGGTCAACAAGATGAACTCGACGCCGGACGGCCAGTTCCAGACGTACGCGACCGAGACCGGCGCGTACATCCGCGACCACTTCTTCGGCGACGACCAGCGGCTGCGGGCGATGGTCGAGAACATGAGCGACCAGCAGCTGCTGCACCTGGGCCGCGGCGGCCACGACCACAAGAAGATCTACGCGGCGTACGCGGCGGCCAAGGCCCACAAGGGCCAGCCGACGGTGATCCTGGCGCAGACGGTCAAGGGCTGGACGCTCGGCCCGAACTTCGAGGGCCGCAACGCGACGCACCAGATGAAGAAGCTGACGGTCGACGACCTCAAGCGCTTCCGCGACCGCCTGCACATCCCGATCACGGACGCGCAGCTGGAGGGCGGCGCCCCGCCGTACTACCACCCGGGCCCGGGTTCGCCGGAGATCCAGTACATGCACGACCGGCGCAGCTCGCTGGGCGGCTACGTGCCGACCCGCGTGGTGCGGGCGAAGCCGCTGCAACTGCCGGACGAGAAGACGTACGCGGCCGCCAAGAAGGGTTCGGGCCAGCAGTCGATCGCCACGACGATGGCCTTCGTGCGCATCCTGAAGGACCTGATGCGGGACAAGGAGATCGGCAGGCGGTTCGTGCTGATCGCCCCGGACGAGTACCGCACGTTCGGCATGGACGCGTTCTTCCCGAGCGCCAAGATCTACAACCCGCTGGGCCAGCAGTACGAGGCGGTCGACCGCGACCTGCTGCTCGCGTACAAGGAGTCCCCGACCGGCCAGATGCTGCACGACGGCATCTCGGAGGCGGGCTGCACGGCCTCGCTGATCGCCGCGGGTTCGGCGTACGCGACGCACGGCGAGCCGCTGATCCCGGTCTACGTCTTCTACTCGATGTTCGGTTTCCAGCGCACGGGTGACCAGTTCTGGCAGATGGCCGACCAGCTGGCGCGCGGTTTCGTCCTGGGTGCGACCGCCGGCCGGACCACCCTGACGGGTGAGGGCCTCCAGCACGCCGACGGCCACTCCCAGCTGCTGGCGTCGACCAACCCGGGCTGTGTGGCGTACGACCCGGCGTACGGGTACGAGATCGCGCACATCGTCCAGGACGGCCTGCGCCGCATGTACGGGCCCGAGGCCGAGGACGTCTTCTACTACCTGACCGTCTACAACGAGCCGATCCAGCACCCGGCCGAGCCGGCCGGCGTGGACGTGGACGGCATCCTCAAGGGCATCCACCGGGTGTCCGCGGGCTCGGCGGGCTCCATCGGGGCGCAGATCATGGCCTCGGGCGTGGCCGTGCCGTGGGCGCTGGAGGCCCAGCGGATCCTGGCCGAGGAGTGGAACGTCCGGGCGGACGTCTGGTCGGCGACCTCCTGGAACGAGCTGCGCCGCGAGGCCGTCGAGGTGGAGGAGCACAACCTGCTCCACCCGGAGGAGGAGCAGCGCGTCCCGTACGTGACGCGGAAGCTGTCGGGTGCCGAGGGGCCGTTCGTGGCGGTCTCGGACTGGATGCGGTCCGTCCCGGACCAGATCTCGCGGTGGGTGCCCGGCGCGTACACCTCGCTGGGTGCGGACGGCTTCGGCTTCGCGGACACGCGCGGCGCGGCCCGGCGCTTCTTCCACATCGACGCGCAGTCGGTGGTGCTGGCGGTGCTGACCGAACTGGCCAAGGAGGGCAAGATCGACCGTTCCGCGCTGAAGCAGGCGGTGGACCGGTACCGGCTGCTGGACGTCTCGGCGGCCGACCCGGGCGCCGCGGGCGGCGACGCGTAGCCTCCGCGGCGCCGCGGGCGGCGACGCGTAGCCTCCGCGGAGGGGCTTCGAGGCGGGTCCCCGGCAGTGCCGGGGACCCGCTTCGCTTTACCAGTTCCTTACGATGCTCCGTATGAAGGAACCCTCCCGCCAGCTGCGGTGGGAGCGGCGGAGCCAGACCCCGCTGCTCGTGCTCGCCGCGGCCTTCGCCGTCGCCTACGCCGTGCCGATCGTCGTGCCCGACGCGAACGCGGACGTGCACCGGGCGTGCACGGTCACCGAGTGGGTGGTGTGGGGGGCCTTCGCCGCCGATTACCTGATGCGGCTGGGCCTGTCGACGGCGAAGAGGGCGTTCGTGCGGACGCACTGGCTGGACCTGGGCGCGGTGCTGCTGCCGATGTTCCAGCCGCTGCGGCTGCTGCGGCTGGTGTCCACGCTGCTGCTGGTGGGCCGGCGGGCCCGGATGGCCCCGCAGATCCGGCTGACCACGTACGTGGCGGGGGCGGTGGTCGGGCTGCTGATGTTCGGCTCCCTCGCCGTGCTGAGCGTGGAGCGGGACGCCCCCGACGGCAACATCAAGAACTTGGGCGACGCCGTGTGGTGGAGCTTCACCACCATGACCACCGTCGGGTACGGGGACCACTCCCCCACCACCGGGCTCGGCCGGATCATCGCCGTGGGGCTGATGCTGTCGGGGATCGCGCTGCTGGGTGTGGTGACCGCCAACATCGCGGCCTGGTTCATCTCCCGGTTCGAACGCGACGACCGGGTGGAGCGGGCGCAGACCGCCGCGATCACCGAACTGGCCGCGGAGGTACGGGCGCTGCGCGCCGAGATCGGGCGCCTCGGCGGGACGGCCGCTCCGGGCGCGGGGGCCGCTCCGGGCGCGGGGGCCGACGTACCGGCCCAGGTGCCCGAAGCGGCCCCGGCGGCGGATGCCGCTACCGCTCCCACACCTTGAAGGCCCTGACCAGGTAGGGGGATTCGGGCAGCCGGACCCCGTCGCCGGGATACGTCTGGAACTCGCCGGTCTCCGCGCACTCGGCCGACTGGTAGGTGGTCACCGGTCGCCCGATGCGGTTGACCAGCGACTGGGCGCTGGTCCCGGCGGGCAGCGCCGTACAGCTGTTGATGTCCAGGGTGCTCAGCTCGTGGGCGTGGCGGGTGCCCTTGAACTCCGGCTTCGCCCACAGGCACAGCTGCCCGGTGGCGCAGGCGGGCGCCTTGCCCGGCGGCGGGCCGGCGGCGTGTGCGGCGCTCGCCGTGCTCGGGATGAGCGCGGCGAGGGCCAGGACGGCCGCGGCCAGGACGGTGGTGGACCGTGCGGGTGAACTCGTACGCATGACGGGTCAACTCCTCGTGGACGACGGCACCCCGGACCGGTTCCGGAGCGCCTCGGTCACCACGCTGACCTGCGAGGACGGCCGGGCGGAAGGGGCCGGCGGCCGGTCCACCCGGATAGGCGACAGCCCCGCCGGAACCGTCCGGCGGGGCTGTCGTACGTCCGCGGTTGACGCCCGCGCGAGGGCGCCGGAGCCGTGGGACGGCCCGGATCAGATGTGCGCCGCGCCCGCCCCCGCGGCGGCGTTCTCGCCGCGCTTGGTGAAGCACGCGACGACCGCGGCGAGCACCGCGACGCAGCCGGCGACGGTGAAGGCGGTGCTCATGCCGTCGACGAACGTGTCGTGCGCGACCTTGGTGATCGTCTCGACGGCCTCGGCCGGGGTCCCCGGCTGGACCGGGGCGATCCCGACCTGGACCCCCTTCTCGGCGAGGTCCAGCTGCTCGGGGGTGAGAGCGGGCAGGTTCGCCCGCGTCCAGTTGTCCCCGAACGAGTTGCCGACGGTGGTGGCCATGACCGCGCCGAGGACGGCGGTGCCGAGGCTGCCGCCGACCTGCATGGCGGCCTGCTGGAGCCCGCCCGCCACGCCGGAGAGCTCCAGCGGGGCGTTGCCGACGATGACCTCGGTGGCGCCGACCATGACGGGCGCGAGGCCGACACCGAGGAGGGCGAACCAGAGCGACATCTGCAGGGTGCCGGTGCCCGGGGTCAGCGCGGACATCCCGAAGCAGGCGACGGCGGTCGCGACCATGCCCGTGACCAGCGGGATCCGCGGGCCGACGGCGGTGATCGCTGCTCCGGCCAGCGGCGAGCCGATGATCATCATGCCGGTCAGCGGCAGCAGGTGCAGGCCGCTGTCGACGGGGCTCATGCCGTGCACGTTCTGCAGGTAGAAGGTGACGAAGAACAGGCCGCCCATGAAGGCGAAGGCCATCAGCACCATGAGCACGGTGCCCGCGGACAGCGGGAGCGAGCGGAACATGCCGAGCGGGATCAGCGGCTCGGAGACCCTCGACTCCCAGACGGCGAAGAGCACGAAGCAGACCGCGGAACCGATGAGGAAGAGCAGGGTGCGGGTGTCGCCCCAGCCCCACTCCGAGGCCTTGATCAGCGCCCAGATCAGCGAGAACATCGCGACCGACAGCAGCAGGATGCCGACGGCGTCGAAGGACTTCGGGGCGTTCTCGGCGCGGTGGTCGAGCAGGATGAACAGGCCGAAGGCCAGGGCGATGATGCCGACGGGCACGTTGATGAAGAAGACGGACTGCCAGCTGACGTTCTCCACCAGCAGGCCGCCCACGATGGGCCCGGCGGCCGTCGAGGCGCCGATGACCATGCCCCAGATGCCGATGGCCATGTTGAGCTTCTCGGCGGGGAAGGTGGCGCGCAGCAGGCCCAGCGCGGCGGGCATCAGCAGTGCGCCGAACAGGCCCTGCGCCACGCGGAAGGCGATCACGTACTGGACGCCGGACGAGAGGCCGATCGCGGCGGAGGCCGCCGCGAATCCGGCGATGCCTATGAGGAACGTCTGGCGGTGGCCGAAGCGGTCGCCGAGCTTTCCGGCGGTGATCAGTGAGACCGCGAGGGCGAGCAGGTAGCCGTTGGTGATCCACTGGACGTCGGCGAGCGAGGCGCCGAGGTCCTTCTGGATCGCGGGGTTGGCGACGGCGACGATCGTGCCGTCGAGGGTGACCATCATGACGCCGATCGCCACGGCGAAGAGGGTCAGCCAGGGATGGCCGCGCAGACCGGTGCGGGCCGGAGCCGGACCCGATTCCTTGGCGAGCGTGATCTGACTAGTCATGCGGACAGGCTAGTGACAGCGACTGACACTTCACAAACGGCTTAACGAGGCAGTGGCTGTCAGGTCGGTCACAGGTACCCTGACCGCTCACTCAGCGTCAGATTCGGCAGGCTGGGCCTGCGGAAAGGACACCCCTCGGTGATGACCGACGAGCGGCCGGCGCCTGTACCGGCGCCCGGACTGCGCGAACGCAAGAAGCGGCGCACCCGGGACGCGCTGCTGCGCGCCGCCCTCCTCCTCTTCGTCGCGCAGGGGTACGAGCACACCACCGTCGACGAGATCACCGATGCCGTGGACGTCTCCCAGCGCACCTTCTTCCGGTACTTCGCCAACAAGGAAGAGGTCGCCTTCGCCGTCCAGGACCTGGTCGAGTCGCACTTCGTCGCCGCGCTGCGCGCCCGGCCGCCCGCCGAGGGCCCGCTCGAAGCCCTGCGCGGCGCGCTGCTCGCCGCCTGGGACACCCTGGACGAGGCCCTCTCCGAGGTGGTGCCGGTCGACCTCTACATGCAGACGTACCAGCTCATCGAGTCGACCCCGGCGCTGCTGGCCGTGCACCTGCGCCGCTCCACCGAGCTGGAGGAGCGGATCGCCCGGCTGATCGCCGAGCGCGAGGGACTGGACGTGGACGCGGATCCGCGGCCCCGGGTGGTGGTCGCCGCCTTCTCCGGGGTGATGAGGGTCACCGGGCGGCTGTGGGGGCAGGGCGAGGACGCCAGCGTGGCCTCGATCCGGCGTATGACCGAGGCCTGCCTTGACCAGATCGGCCCGGCGCTGGCCGCGGAGTGGCGCTGAACACCCGTACGGGCTCGCACGGTCGGCCGTGAACCCGGTCACCCTGGGCGCCGTGGCCGGATCCGGTCTCCTACGCTGGTCCCAGTGAACCTGCCCGGCCTCGCCCACTCCACCGCCGTCGGCGCCGACCCGCGCCCCGCCGCGCTGCGCACCCTGCTCGCGCTCGCGGTGGTCTTCATCATGCTGGCGACCACCGGCTGGACCGCGGTGCACCGCCCCGACGCGGGCACCACCCTGCGGACCGCCGCCCTCGCCTCCTGGGCCTCGGCCCGGATCGACGGCCGCCCCGTGCCGCCCGCCGACGCCCCCGTACGGACGGTGGCGCGGTTCTTCGCCGGCCTCGACGGATCCCAGCGGGCCCGGCTGGCCGAGGGGTACCCCCTGGTCGTCGGCAACCTCGACGGGGCCCCCGCGGCGCTGCGCTACCGGGCCAACCTGCGCGGCCTGGAGCTGGCCGAGCGGGCGGAGGAGGCCCGCAGCCGGGACGTCAGCCTGACCCCGGCCGACCGCACCACGGCCGGCCGGCGCGCCCACCGCTTCGAGTCCCTGGCCCAGCCGGGCCGGCAGATCCTCGCCTTCGACCCGACCGGCGGCGGCCGCGTCGCCGAGGTGTTCGGCGACCTCGACCGGGCGCACCGGATCTCGGTGGTCGTCCCCGGCGTCGACACCGACGTGCTCACCTTCGAGCGCACCCAGCGCCGCCTCATCGCGCCCGCCGGGATGGCGCAGTCGCTGTACGAGGCCCAGCGCGCGCAGGCTCCCGGCAGCCGGACCGCGGTCATCGCCTGGGCCGGCTACACCGCGCCCACCGGGGTCGGCATGGACGCGGCAACCGGCCGGATGGCGGTGGACGGAGCCGTACGCCTGGAGTCCCTGACGGCGGCGCTGCCCGGGGACGCGAGCGTGGCGCTGTTCTGCCACAGCTACGGCTCGGTGGTGTGCGGGGTCGCCGCGCACGCGCTGCCGGCGTCGGTGACGGACGTGGTGGTGGCGGGCAGCCCGGGGATGCGCGCGGAGTCGGCGGCCGGCCTGCACACGTCGGCCCGGGTGTGGGCCACGCGGGACGCCGGGGACTGGATCGCGGACGTACCGCACCTGGAGGTCGGCGGGGTCGGCCACGGGGCGGACCCGGTGTCGCCGGACTTCGGATCGCGGGTGCTGTCCTCGGCCGGAGCGAAGCTCCACACCGGCTATTTCGAGCCAGGCACCGGATCCCTGGACAACTTCGCCAAAATCGGAACCGGCGCGTTCGGTTCCGTCACGTGTGTCACCGGCGACGATGCTTGCCGGCGTGGAATTTCCGGGACAGACGGGGACTGACACGTGTAGAGCCCTGGAAAACGGGCTTCGCACCGAGGGGGGACGCACGGGGGTGCGTCCCTTTACCATGTGCCGCATGGGTGACGTACTGGCCGGAAATCATGCCGTCTGGGAGTTCGACTCGGACTCGGTGCTCATCCGCTTCGCACGGGGGATAAGAACGCCGAGGACGCCGAGGCTCCTGCACGCCCTCGGGGAGCGGCGCATCCCCTTCGAGGCGTTGGCGGGGGTGAGCGTGAGCGCGGCCGGATCCGGGGGGAGACGGGACGCGGTGGTCCTGCGCGCCGTGCCGCGGGCGGGCGCGGATCCGCTGATGGAGGCCGCGGGCGGGCAGTTGCGGGAGGTCTGCGATCCGTACCGGCTGGTGCTGCCGGGCGACCGGGCCGGGCAGGCCGCCGAGTTCGCGGACGCCGTACGGGCCCGGCTGGGCCCGGAGGCCGCCGAGCCGGCGGAGCGCTTCCTGGTCCAGGTGCCGCAGCCGCCGCTCCAGCTGAAGGCGTACGACGCGCGGCTCGGCTTCGACGGCTCGGCGGTCACCTTCCACTGGTCGCGCACGGGGGCCACGAGCACCAAGTGGAAGGCGGGCGACCAGCGTTACCCGCTGACCGCGCTGACCGGCGTCGAGTGGAGCTCCCCGGAATCCCCGGGCGGCCACCTGCGGCTGCTGGTGCGGGACGCGGCGGCCGACCCGCGGCCCGACCACGACCTGGCGGCCGCGGTGTTCGCCGTCGGGTACGGGTCGGTGCACGAGTCGCTGCCGTTCGCGGCGGCCGTCCTCGCGGCGCTGCGCGGCCGGGCCCCGGTGGCCTCGGTCCCGGCGACCCGTACGGACGAACGCCTGCAGCACCTGGGCGAGTTGTACAGCGCGGGCCTGCTGACGGACGCCGAGTACGCGGCGCTGCGCGACCGCTTCGCCGCCGAGGCCTGACGCGCGGCCGGCTGCCCGCGCCGACCGTCCGCGACCGGCCGGCCCGCGACGGACTGTCCGCGACCGGCCGGCGCCGCCCTCCGCGGCCGCCGACGGGAGGCCCCCCGTCGGCGGCCGCGGCCGACGCGAGACGACCTAGCCCTCGCGGCCCGCGGACGTCCAGGTCATGTCCGGGTAGCGGTCGCCGGAGACATGGGCGGCGATCGGCTCCAGCAGCGCCAGCTCCGCCGGCGTCAGCGTGATCCGGGTCGCGGCGGTGTTCTCCGCGAGGCGGCCGGTCTTGCGGGTGCCCGGGATCGGAACCACGGTCAGCCCGTGCACCTGCGCCCGCTGGTGCACCCAGGCCAGCGCGATCTGCGCCGGGGTCGCCCCGTGCGCCTGCGCGATCTCCCGCACCGGCGCCAGCAGCTCCGCGTTCGCCTTGGCGTTGTCACCCGTGAACCGGGGCTGGAAGCGGCGGAAGTCCGCCGCCGAAAGGTCCGCCGCAGCGTCCGCGAACGAGCCGGTCAGGAAGCCGCGCCCGAGAGGGGAGTACGGCACGAAGGCCACGCCCAGCTCCGCCGCCGCGCCCACCGCGGTGCGCTCCACGTCCCGGCTGAACAGCGACCACTCCGACTGGAGCGCCGCGATCGGGTGCACCGCGTACGCCTCGCGCAGCTCGGGACCGGTGACCTCGCTGAGCCCCAGGTGGCGCACCTTGCCCTCCTGCACCAGCTCGGCCATCGTGCCCACCGACTCGGCGAACGGCACGGCCGGGTCGCGCCGGTGCATGTAGTAGAGGTCGATCACATCGGTCCCGAGCCGGCGCAGGCTGTCCTCCACGGCCTGGCGGATGTACGCGCGGTCGTTGCGGATGCCGCGGTGCTGCGGGTCGTCGGTGCGCTCGATGCCGAACTTGGTGGCGAGGGTGATCTCGTCGCGGTGCTCGGCCACGAACGGCGCGATGAACTTCTCGTTGGCGCCGCGTCCGTAGCTGTCCGCGGTGTCGAAGAGGGTGACCCCGGTGGCCAGGGCCGCTTCCAGGGTGTCGCGGGCCCTCGCCTCGTCGGTCTCCCCGTAGAACTCGCTCATGCCCATGCAGCCGAGGCCCTGGATGCCCACCAGCGGGCCTCCCTTGCCGAGTTCTACCTGCTCGATGGTGGTGTTCTGCGTCATGTGCGTGTCGCCTTCCCCGCGGTCGTGCCCTTGGCATACATGTCGATCTTGAAGTCCAGTACGGCGAGCGCGTCGCTCAGCTCCGTCATCCGCGCACGCACCTCGCGCCGCGTCTGCTCCAGCAGTTCGCGCCGCTGGTCGACGGTGTGCTCGCCCTCGCGCACCAGTTCGGCGTAGCGGACCATGTCGGCCACCGACATCCCGGTGGCGCGCAGCTTGCCCACGAAGGCCAGCCAGTGGAGGTCCTTGTCGCTGAACCGGCGCTGTCCCGAGTGGGAGCGGTCCACGTGCGGCATCAGGCCGATCCGCTCGTACCAGCGCAGCGTGTGCTGGGTCAGACCGGTCCGGGCCTCGACCTCGCTGATCGTGTACCGCGTCTCCGTCAGGCTCATGACGACCACGCTAAAACCTTGGAGTGCACTCCAAGCAAGTAGGCTCGGCCGCATGGAGAGCGTGGAGACCCTGCAGAGCCTGCGGACCATCGAGAACTGGCCGGTACCGACCGCCGCGGCGGCCGTGGTGCGCGCCGACGGGAGCCTGGCCGGCTCCCACGGGCCCCTGGACCACCGCTTCGCGCTGGCCTCGGTGACCAAGCCCCTCGCCGCGTACGCCGCGCTCGTCGCGTACGAGGAGGGGGCGATCGAGCTGGACGAGCCGGCCGGGCCCGAGGGTTCGACGGTCCGTCACCTGCTCGCGCACACCAGCGGACTGGCGTTCGACGAGCACCGCGCGATGGCCGCCCCCGGTACGCGCCGGCTGTACTCGAACGCCGGTTTCGAGGTGCTCGGCGATCACATCACCAAGGCCACGGGCATCCCGTTCGCGGAGTACGTGCACCAGGCGGTGTTCGAGCCGCTCGGCATGGCGTCGACCACGCTGGAGGGCTCGCCCGCCAAGGACGGGGTCTCGACGGTCTCCGACCTCGTCCGGTTCGCGGCCGAGCTCCAGGCCCCGCGCCTGCTGGACGTGCGCACGGTCGCGGAGGCCACCTCCGTGGTCCACCCGGGGCTCAAGGGGGTGCTCCCGGGGTACGGGATCCAGTCCCCCAACGACTGGGGGCTCGGCCTGGAGATCCGCGACGGCAAGTCCCCGCACTGGACGGGCGCCTCGTCCTCGCCGCGCACGTTCGGCCACTTCGGGCAGGCCGGCACCTTCCTGTGGGTGGACCCGGACGCCCGCGCCGCGTGCGTGGCGCTGGCCGACCGCGCCTTCGGCCCGTGGGCCGTGGAGGCCTGGCCCCCGTTCACCGACGCGGTCCTCGCCGAGCTCGCCGCCCGGTAGGCCCGGACGCTACGGCAGCTCCCAGATCAGCAGCTCGCCCGGGGATCCGGCGACGATCTCCAGGCCTTGTTCCCCGGTGATCCGCGCCGCGTCCCCGGGGCCGAGTTCCTCCCCGTCCAGCCGCAGGTCCCCGCGCACCACGTGCAGGTAGACCCGCTCCGCCGCCGGTACGGCGATCCGCTCGCCCGCGCCGGGACGGCGCACGTGCAGGACGGCGCCGGCCGCGGGGATCTCGTACGGGGTCCCGTCCTCGATCCGCCGGACCAGCGCGTACGCGGGCTCCCCGCCCGCGGCCAGCGGCGCGAGCCACATCTGCACGAAGCGCAGCGGCGCCGCGCCGTCGTTGCGCTCGATGTGCCGGGCGCCGGATCCGGCGGCCAGGTGCTGCACGTCGCCGGGCCGGACCACGGTGCTCTCGCCCGTGCTGCCCTTGTGCGTGAGCTCGCCCTCGACGACCCAGGTGACGATCTCGGTGTGGCTGTGCGGGTGCTCGTCGAAGCCGGCGCCCGCGGCGAGCCTCTCCTCGTTGCAGGCCATGACCGGGCCGAAGCGCAGATTGTCCGGATCGTAGTGCGGGCCGAACGAGAAGGCGTGCGCGGTCGTGATCCCGGCGTCCGGATCCCCGCCCGCGTACCGGTCGGCCCCTCGGCGTACGTCAATCATGGAAGTCACCGTAGCCCCCCGGTGGAGGGCCGCCACGGGACCGGACTCCGCGCCGCCGTCCCGATAAGGCAGTCTTGTCCCGTGCCCCAACCCGAACGTGAGCATTCCCCCGCGCATCCCGCTCCCGCCCATCCGCACGCCGCGACGCTGCGCCGACTGGAGAAGTCCTCCGGCCGGCTCGCCGCGAACGCGATCGCGCGCATGGACGAGACCCTGCCGTGGTACCGGGCGATGCCCCCGGAGAACCGGTCCTGGATCGGCCTCGTCGCGCAGGCCGGCATCGCCGCGTTCACGGAGTGGTTCCGGCACCCGGAGACTCCTCAGGCGATCTCCACGGACGTCTTCGGGACGGCTCCGCGCGAGCTGACCCGGGCGATCACCCTGCGCCAGACGGTGGAGATGGTCCGGACGACGATCGAGGTCATGGAGACCGCGATCGAGGAGGTCGCGGCCCCGGGCGACGAGTCGATCCTGCGCGAGGCGCTGCTGGTGTACGCCCGGGAGATCGCGTTCGCGACGGCCCAGGTGTACGCGCAGGCCGCCGAGGCGCGCGGGGCGTGGGACGCCCGGCTGGAGTCCCTGGTCGTGAACGCGGTGCTGTCCGGCGAGGCGGACGAGGGCGCGCTGTCGCGGGCCGCCGCACTTGGCTGGAATTCGCCGGAGCACGTGTGCGTGGTGCTCGGGACCGCGCCGGAAGGCGACAGCGAGCTGACGGTCGAGGCGATCCGGCGCGCGGCCCGGCACCACAAGCTCCAGGTCCTCACGGGTGTGCTCGGCGACCGGCTGGTGGTGATCGCGGGCGGCAGCGACAACCCGATCCAGGTGGCGAAGTCGCTGATCGGACCGTTCGCGGCGGGCCCGGTGGTGGCCGGTCCGGTGGTTCCGGATCTGCTGAACGCGACCAAGTCGGCGCAGGCCGCGGCGGCCGGGCTGAAGGCGTGTACGGCCTGGCAGGACGCCCCGCGGCCGGTGCTGGCGGACGATCTCCTGCCCGAGCGCGCGATCGCCTCGGATCCCTCCGCCCGGGAGCAGTTGGTGGAGGAGATCTACAGACCGCTGGAAGAGGCGGGGTCGGCGTTGCTGGAGACGCTGAGCGTGTATCTGGAGCAGGCGAGCAGCCTGGAGGGGGCGGCACGGATGTTGTTCGTGCACCCGAACACAGTGCGCTACCGGCTGCGACGTGTGACCGACGTCACCGGCTGGTCACCGTCCGATGTCCGATCCGCGTTCACGCTGCGGATCGCCTTGATCCTCGGGCGTCTGGCCGACGGCGATCAGCAGTCCTAGACTTTTGTCGGACATCAACAATTACCCCGACGGTTCTTCGTCCCTGTCCCCACGGGCGGCGGGGACCGTCCACAAGAGAGAGTGTGAGGGTGCTCGTACTCGTCGCTCCCGGCCAAGGCGCACAGACGCCCGGCTTCCTGACTCCCTGGCTCGACCTCCCCGGCGCCGCTGACCGCGTCGCCGCATGGTCCGACGCCATCGGGCTCGACCTTGCCCACTACGGCACGAAGGCGGACGCGGACGAGATCCGCGACACGGCGGTGGCTCAGCCGCTGCTGGTGGCCGCCGGTCTCCTGTCCGCTTCGGCCCTGGCCCCTTCCGATGGGCACGGCCGTACGGCTTTCGGAGCCGTCGCGGGCCACAGCGTCGGCGAGATCACCGCCGCCGCGTACGCCGGTGTGCTGTCCGACGCGGACGCGCTGTCGTTCGTACGGACCCGCGGTCTGGCGATGGCCGAGGCCGCCGCCGTCACCGAGACGGGCATGGCCGCAGTGCTCGGGGGCGACCAGGCCGTGGTCGTCGCGCACCTGGAGAAGCTGGGTCTGACCCCGGCGAACATCAACGGCGCGGGCCAGATCGTCGCCGCAGGAACGATGGAGCAGATCGAGGCCCTGGTGGCCGAGAAGCCCGAGGGCTCCATGAAGGTCGTCGCCCTCAAGGTCGCGGGCGCCTTCCACACGCACCACATGGCTCCCGCGGTCGCCACGCTGGAGCAGGCCGCGCAGGCCCTCGCTCCGGCCGACCCGGAGCTGAAGTACGTCTCGAACAAGGACGGCCACGTCGTCACCACGGGCGCCGACGTCGTCGCCCGCCTGGTCGGCCAGGTCGCGAACCCGGTCCGCTGGGACCTGTGCATGGAGACGTTCGGCGAGCTGGGCGTCACCGGGATCATCGAGCTCAGCCCGGGTGGCACTCTGACGGGTCTGGCCAAGCGCGCGCTCAAGGGCGTGCCGACCGTGGCCCTGAAGACCCCGGACGATCTCGAAAAGGCCGCCGCGCTCGTCGCCGAGCACGCGGCCTGAGAGAAGGAGCCCACACAGCATGTCGAAGATCAAGCCTGCCAAGGGCTCCCCGTACGCCCGCATCCTCGGCGTCGGCGGCTATCGCCCGACCCGCGTGGTCTCCAACGAGGTCATCCTGGAGACGATCGACTCGTCCGACGAGTGGATCCGCTCCCGCTCCGGCATCGCGACCCGGCACTGGGCCTCGCCCCAGGAGACCGTCGCCGCGATGTCGGTGGAGGCCTCCGGCAAGGCGCTGGCCGATGCCGGTGTCTCGCCCGAGCAGATCGGCGCCGTGATCGTCTCGACGGTCTCGCACTTCAAGCAGACCCCGGCCGTCGCGACCGAGATCGCGCACCGGATCGGCGCGGTCAAGCCCGCCGCGTTCGACATCTCCGCGGGCTGCGCCGGCTTCGGCTACGGCCTGACGCTGGCCAAGGGCCTCGTCATCGAGGGCTCGGCCCAGTACGTCCTCGTCATCGGCGTGGAGCGGCTGTCGGACCTGACCGACCTGGAGGACCGCGCGACGGCCTTCCTGTTCGGCGACGGCGCCGGCGCCGTGGTCGTCGGCCCCTCGGACGAGCCGGCCATAGGCCCCACGGTGTGGGGTTCCGAGGGCGACAAGTCCGAGACGATCAAGCAGACCGTGCCGTGGGACGAGTACCGCAGCACCGACAGCGACCAGAAGTTTCCGGCCATCACGCAGGAGGGTCAGGCGGTCTTCCGCTGGGCCGTCTTCGAGATGGCCAAGGTGGCCCAGCAGGCGCTCGACGCGGCCGGGATCACCGCCGAGGACCTGGACGTCTTCATCCCGCACCAGGCAAACATGCGGATCATCGACTCGATGGTGAAGACTCTGAAGCTGCCGGAGCACGTCACGGTCGCCCGTGACGTGGAGACCACCGGCAACACGTCGGCCGCCTCGATCCCGCTCGCTATGGAGCGGCTCCTGGCGACCGGAGCGGCGAAGAGCGGCGACACCGCGCTCGTCATCGGCTTCGGGGCGGGACTCGTCTACGCCGCGACGGTCGTTACCCTCCCCTAGGGTCCGGGAACCACATCCCGCCCCGCTTCACCCCAGTTAGCTATAGAAGGAGCGCCACATGGCCGCCACGCAGGAAGAGATCATCGAGGGTCTCGCGGAGATCGTCAACGAGATCGCCGGCATCCCCGTCGAGGACGTCGAGGCCGGCAAGTCGTTCACCGACGACCTGGACGTCGACTCGCTGTCCATGGTCGAGGTCGTCGTCGCCGCCGAAGAGCGCTTCGAGGTCAAGATCCCGGACGAGGACGTCAAGAACCTCAAGACGGTCGGCGACGCCGCGGACTACATCCTGAAGCACCAGGCCTGAGCCTGACGAGCGTTTGTCGCCACCTGGCGGTGGCGCCGTGACAATTCAGCACCCCCTTAGACGTGGAGAAAGAATTCCTGTGAGCCCGACCAATCGCACCGTGGTCGTCACCGGTATCGGCGCAACCACTCCGCTGGGTGGCGACAGCGCTTCGACCTGGGAAGGTCTGCTCGCCGGCCGGTCCGGCGTCTCGCCCCTGGAGGGCGAGCGCTTCGCCGAACTGCCGGTCCGCATCGCCGCACAGGCCGCCGTGGACCCGAGCGAGGTACTGCCCCGCCCGCTGGCCCGCAAGCTCGACCGCTCGGCGCAGTTCGCCCTCATCGCGGCCCGTGAGGCCTGGGCGGACGCGGGTTACACCGCTCCCGCCGGCGAGGACGAGACCATCGCCCCCGAGCGTCTGGGCACCGTGATCGCCTCCGGTATCGGCGGCGTCACCACCCTGCTCGACCAGTACGACGTACTGAAGGAAAAGGGTGTGCGCCGGGTCTCCCCGCACACCGTCCCCATGCTCATGCCGAACGGCCCGTCGGCCAACGTCGGCCTGGAGGTCAACGCCCAGGCGGGCGTGCACACTCCGGTCAGCGCGTGCGCCTCGGGCGCCGAGGCCATCGGCTACGCCGTCGAGATGATCCGCACCGGCCGCGCCGACGTGGTCGTCGCGGGCGGCACCGAGGCGGCGATCCACCCGCTGCCGATCGCCGCGTTCGCCAACATGATGGCGATGTCCAAGAACAACGAGAACCCGCAGCAGGCTTCCCGCCCGTACGACAAGGCCCGCGACGGCTTCGTCCTCGGCGAGGGCGCGGGCGTCGTCGTCCTGGAGTCCGCCGAGCACGCCGCCGCGCGCGGCGCCCGGGTCTACTGCGAGGTGCTGGGCCAGGGGCTGTCCGCGGACAGCCACCACATCGCGCAGCCGGAGCCGACCGGCCGCGGTGTCGCGGCCGCGGTGCAGAACCTGCTGGACAACACGGGTCTCGACCCGGCCGAGCTGGTCCACCTGAACGCGCACGCCACGTCGACCCCGCAGGGTGACACGGCCGAGCTGAAGGCCCTGCGCAAGGTCCTGGGCGACGACCTCGACCACATCGCGATCTCCGCGACCAAGTCGATGACCGGCCACCTGCTGGGCGGCGCCGGCGGTATCGAGACCGTCGCGACCGTGCTCGCGCTGTACCACCGGATCGCCCCGGCGACCATCAACGTCGACGACCTCGACGATGACATCGACGCGGACATCGTCGTCGGCGAGCCGCGCAAGCTGCCGGCCGACGGCCCGATCTCCGCGATCAACAACTCGTTCGGCTTCGGCGGCCACAACGTGACGCTGGCGTTCCGCAGCGTCTAGTCGACGAGCAGTACGTACGAAAGGGCCCGCCCGGCACGCGCCGGACGGGCCCTTTCCGCATGCCCCGGACCCGGGACTCAGACGACCTGGTGGAGCCAGCGGACCGGGGCGCCCTCGCCCGCGTAGCGGAAGGGCTCCAGCTCGTCGTCCCAGGGCTTGCCGAGCAGTTTGGCGATCTCCGCCTCCAGGTCGCTCTCACCGCGCGCGGACCGGGCGAGGGCGGCGCGCAGCCGGTCCTCGGGGATCAGGATGTCGCCGTGCATGCCGGTGACGGCGTGGAAGATGCCAAGCTCCGGGGTGGAGCTGTAGCGCTCGCCCTCGGCGGTGGGGCAGGGTTCCGCGGTCACCTCGAAGCGCAGCAGGTGCCAGCCGCGCAGCGCGGACGCGAGCTTCGACGCGGTGCCCGCTTCGGCCTGCCACGAGAACTCGGCTCTCCAGGTGCCGGGGGAGGCGGGCTGCCTGATCCAGTCGAGGTTCACCCGCACCCCGAGCACGCCCGCGACAGCCCATTCCACGTGCGGGCAGAGCGCGCGCGGAGCGGAATGCACGTACAGAACTCCACGTGTCGTCACCGGGACCTCCAGTGTGGGACGAGGTCGGGAATAAACTCCAGAAAACGGACAGTATGTGACGTGATGTAATGTAACGGAAATTATTTGACATTGCGCTACGGGACCTGCGGCCGAAACGCCACGGGAAAAAGCTACCGTGCGCCAGGGGTCATGGTGTGACGTACGGTCGGTCCGAGGCTGCCAAACGCAGAGCATTCACTCAGCAGGACGCCCCCGGAGGACGCGGGGCGACGAGGAGGGAAACCACCCGATGCGCACCACCGCCACGCGACGCCGCGCGCGCACGTCCCGGCGCCGGACCCTCGCGGGCGCGGGCGCGGCGGCGGCCCTCCTGGCCGGGATGCTGACCGGGTGTCAGTCGGGCGGGTCGGACACGGAGGGTGAGCGGGGGGCGCAGGCCGGGCCGCGCTGGAACACCGCGCCCGCCTCGATCGCCGCCGTCGGCGATTCCATCACGCGGGGTTTCGACGCCTGTTCGGTCCTGGCGGACTGCCCCGAGGTCTCCTGGGCCACCGGGAGCGATCCCGCCGTCCACTCGCTCGCCGCCCGGCTGCTCGGGGATGCCGAGGTGCCGGCGCGCAGTTGGAACTACGCGGTGACGGGTTCGCGGATGGCGGACCTGGCGGGGCAGCTGGCCTCGGCCGCGGAGCACAAGCCCGACCTGGTCACGGTGATGGTGGGCTCGAACGACGCCTGCCGGCCGACGGCTTCGTCGATGACGCCGGTGGCGGAGTTCCGCGCCGGGTTCGAGAAGGCCCTCGCCGGCCTGCGCACGGCCTCCCCCACGTCCCAGGTGTACGTCTCCAGCGTGCCGGACCTGCAGCGGCTGTGGGAGCAGGGCAAGGACACCCCGGTGGTGCGGCAGATCTGGAAGCTGGGGATCTGTCAGTCGATGCTGGCGGACCCGCTGTCGGCGGCCGAGGGGGCGACGGCCCGGCGCGAGCAGGTGCGCGCGCGGGTCGTCGAGTACAACGAGGCGCTCCGCGAGGTCTGCTCGAAGGACGCGCTGTGCCGCTACGACGGCGGCGCGGTGTTCCAGTACCCGTTCTCGGCGGAGCAGTTGAGCCGCTGGGACTGGTTCCACCCGGGCAAGGACGGGCAGGCCCGGCTCGCGGAGCTGGCGCACCGCCAGGTGACGGCGGCCGAGCCGCCGCGCTGACGTGGGGCGCACGGGGACCGGGGGCGGGTGTCAGGGCCCGCCCCCGGTCCGGTTCATGGGTGGTTTCCGGCCAACCCGGAGGTACTAGACCTCCAGGGTCGCCGTCAGCCGCGTGTCACCGTGGGCGCGGCTCGCGCGGACCTCGTAGGCGCCGCCGATCCGCCGCCAGCCGCCGACCCCCTCGTCCCACACCTCGAAGGCGCGGGCGGGCAGGACGATCTCGGCCTCGACGCTCTCGCCGGGGCCCGCCTCGACGCCCGCGAACGCGGCCAGCCAGCTCTCCGGACGCTCCGGTGTGTCGCCCCGCGCACCGTCGGACGCCTCGGCGGCGGAGGCGAGGTAGACCTGGACGACCTCGCGGCCGGGCCGGGTGCCGGTGTTGGCGACGCGGACCCGGGCGGTGGTTCCGGTGACCTCCAGGGACTCGTACGCCCAGTCGGTGTAGCCGAGGCCGTGCCCGAACGGGAAGGCGGGGGCGATGCCGTGGCGCTCGTACGCCCGGTAGCCGATGAAGAGGCCCTCGGTGTACTCCAGGCGCCCCTCGGCCGGGATCACCTCGGTGACCGGCGCGTCGGCGAACCGCGCGGGCCAGGTGGTGGGCAGCCGCCCGCCCGGCTCCGCGAGCCCGAGCAGTACGTCGGCCAGCGCGGCCCCGCCCTCCTGCCCGGGGAACCAGGTCAGGAGTACGGCGGCCACCTCGTCCCGCCACGGCAGCTCGACCGGGGAGCCGGCGTTGACGACGACCACGGTGTTCGGGTTGGCGGCGGCGACGGCGCGCACGAGGTCGTCCTGGCGGCCCGGCAGGGAGAGGTCGCGCCGGTCGAAGCCCTCGGACTCCACGCGCTCGGTGGTGGCGACGACCACGACGGCGGTGTCGGCGGCGCGGGCCGCGGCCACGGCCTCGGCGATCAGCTCGTCCGCGTCGCGCTGCGGGCCGAGGTGGAGCAGCGAGAACATGATCGCCTTGAGCGGCAGGGTGCTCGTGTCGGGGACCTGGAAGGTCAGCGAGACCTCGACGGGCGCGCCCTCGGCGAGCGTGACGCGGGCGCGTTCGCTGGGGGCGCCGAAGAAGGCCTCGAAGGGGTCGGCCTCGTTGCCCATCGCCTGGACGCCGTCCCAGAGGGTCTCGCCGCCGACGGCGAGGGTGAACGCGCCGAGACCGCGGGTGCCGAAGGCGTGCTCGCCGCCCTCGCGCGGCACGAACGTACCGGTGACCTCGATGCTCGCCATGGTCTCGTACGAGGCGCCCGCCGGCAGGTCGTCGCCGATCCACTGGACCTGGCCGGTCGGCAGGCTGCCCTCGCCGAGGACGGCGCCGGAGGCGTCACGGCAGATCGCGCGGAGCTCGAAGCCCTTGTCGGCGGGGGTGAGTTCGTCGGAGGGGTCGGCTCCGACGGCGAAGGTCAGGGCCCCTTCCGGGAGGACGGCGGTCAGCCCGTCCAGCGGGGAGACGATCCGCTCGGGGAAGACGGTGGCCGACCCGCCGCCGAGGACGCGGGCGTCGCGGGCGGCGGCGCCGAGCAGGGCGACGGTGCGGCCGGGGGCGGCGTCCAGCGGGAGGGCCCGCCGCTCGCCGGACACGGTCTCGTTGCGTACGAGGACGAAGCCGCGCGCGGCGAGCTCGCGGGCCAGCGCCTGCCCGTCGATCGGGGCCGGGGCCTCGGTGACGACGGCCGGCGCGCCCTCCAGGATCCCGACGCGGGCGGCGAGGCGCAGGACGTTGCGCACGGCCTCGTCCACGGCGGACTCGGGGACCTCCCCGGCCCGGACGGCCGCGGCGAGGGCGGGTCCGTAGACGGTCTGCGGTCCGGGCATGGCGACGTCGAGGCCGCCGAGGATGTCGCCGGTGGTGGAGCGGGCGGCCATCCAGTCGGAGACGTTGTACCCGTCGAAGCCCCATTCGCCGCGCAGGACTTCGTTCACCAGGTACTGGTGCTCGGTCATCGTCGTGCCGTTGACCTGGTTGTACGCCGTCATGATGCCCCAGGGGTGGGCGCTGCGGACGATGGCCTCGAAGGGTGCCAGGTACAGCTCGCGCAGCGGGCGCGGGGCGATGACGCTGTCGACGGTGAAGCGCTCGGTCTCGGCGTCGTTGCCGACGAAGTGCTTGACGGTGGTGCCGACACCGCCGTCCTGGACGCCGTTCACGTAGCCGGTGCCGATGGCGCCGGTGAGGTACGGGTCCTCGGAGTAGCACTCGAAGTGCCGGCCGCCGAGCGGGGAACGGTGCAGGTTGACGGTGGGGGCGAGGAGGACGTGGACGCCCTTGCGGCGGGCCTCCTGGGCGAGGAGCCGGCCGGCGCGGCGGGCGAGCGCGGGGTCCCAGGCGGCGGCGAGCGCCGTCGGGGAGGGCAGGGCGATGGACGGGTCGTCGGCGGTCCAGCGCACGCCGCGGACCCCGATGGGGCCGTCGGACATGACCAGGGACTTCAGCCCGATCTCGGGAACGGCGGGCAGGGACCACATGTCCTGGCCGGCCAGCAGGCGGGCCTTGGTGTCGAGGTCCAGCTTGCCGAGCGCCGCCTCTACGGCGTCGTGGCGGACCTGATCGGCATCGGTCACGGCCGTGCCTCCTCGTTGAGTGCGGGTGCGGGTGGGCGCGGTGCGGGGCGGTGCGGTGCTGCGGTGCGGGGGTGGGGGTGTCCCCCATCGTGGACCCGATACCGGTAGAGCGGTAGGGTTCGTAATGTGTTCGTGATATTCCGATAACGTACGTACGGTCCCGCCGCCGAAGCGGGACGCGGCGTGAGCGGAAGAGGTGCCGGGGCGATGGCCAGGGCGAGGAGCGAGGAACGGCGCGGCGACATCGTCCGCGCGGCGGTCGAGGTGATCGCGGAGCGCGGCTACCGCGGCGCGTCGCTGGGCGCGGTCGCCGAGCGCGTCGGCCTGACCCAGCAGGGGCTGCTGCACTACTTCCCGACCAAGGAGGCGCTGCTGGTCGCGGTGCTGGAGGAGCGCGACCGCTGGGACACCGGCGGCGGCTCGCGCGCCTCGGCCGGCACCTGGCGCCTGGACCTGCTGGCCTCGCTGGTGGACTACAACGCCATGCGTCCCGGCATCGTGCAGACCTTCTCGGCGCTGCTGGGCGAGAGCGTCACCGACGGGCATCCGGCGCGGGAGTTCTTCACCGAGCGCTACGCGCAGGTGCGCTCCGAGATGGCGGCGGTGCTGCGCGCCGAGTTCGGGGACCGGCTGCCCTCGGGCCTCACCCCGGAGCAGGCGGCCCCGCTGCTGACCGCGGTCATGGACGGCCTCCAGTACCAGTGGCTGCTCGCCCCGGAGTCGGTGGACATGCCGGCCGCTTTCCGCTCGTTCCTGACCCTGCTGCGCGGCCCGGAAGCGGGCTAGGGACCGACGGCCTGCGGACGGCCCATCAGCGGGTCGTGGACGGCGCAGGGCGGGCGCCGGGCCGGGGCGGGGACCCGGTAGTAGACCCGGTCGCGCAGGCGTCCCGTCCAGGGCTCCCGCTCCGAGCGCCGCTTGACCAGCAGGTGGCGGCTGCTGCCCTCCTCCAGGTGGGAGCGGTACGCGGCGAGCAGCGGGTCCGCGGGGCCGAGGAAGTCCCGGATCTGCTCCTCCACCAGGCAGAACGGGCAGTCCGGGCCGGGCACGAGGTGGAACTGGCGGCCTTCGGGGTGCGCGTCGTCGGCGAAGGCGGTCAGGGCGAGCGCGCCGCTGAACATCACGCACACGCCCACGACCTGGGGGCCGGGGGCGCCGGCCGCCTGCCGGATCAGGGCGCGGAAGGCTTCGGTGTCGACCCGCTGGATACGGGCCGCCAGGGTCCGCACCGCCGCCAGCAGGCTGTGGACCGCGGCCGCCAGGGACACCAGGGCGACGGCGAGCACGGCCCAGGCCGGCCCGGTGGCGGCGAGCAGCCACAGCACGCCCGCGTTCAGGAGGGCCATGAGGAGCACGGCGACCCGCAGCCCGGCGCCGCTCGTGCGGACCAGGCGGTACGACACGACCAGGAAGGCGCCGGCGAGGACCGGGTGGATCCAGTCGGGCATCAGCCGATCCTCCGTCAACTCCGGTGAGTGCGCGGACCGTTACAGCATCACGCGGCCGCGCCTCCTCGTCGACCCCCGTACCGGCCGGGCATTCGGGGCCGTACTGGCATGCTGGGTCCGTGAAGATCGCAGCAGCGCAGCTCAGCTGTACACCGGCCGACATACCCGCCAACACGGAGCGGAGCCTCGCGCTCGCCGCCGAAGCCCGGGCACAGGGCGCGGAGCTCGTCGTGTTCCCCGAGCTCACCCTCACCGGCTACGAGTTGGAGGCCCTGGCCGCCGACCCCGGGCTGTGGCTGGCGGACGCCGACGACCCCCGGCTGGATCCGCTGCGCTCCGCCGGCATCGCCGTCGCGGTCAACGCCGCGCTGCGCACCGCCGGTCCGCTGCCCGTCCTCGCGACCCTGGTCTACGGGGCGGACGGCGGGCACGTGACGACGTACGCCAAGCAGCACCTCTACGGGGCCGAGCAGAGCGTGTTCGCGGCCGGCGGGAGCCCGGGCCGCTTCTCCCTCGGCGGGATCCGCTTCTCGCTCGGCGTCTGCTACGACAACCACTTCCCGCAGCTCACCGCCGGCGCGGCGGCGGACGGCTGCCGGGTCCACCTGGCGAGCTCCCTGTACGGGACGGGCGACGGCATCCGGGAGCGGGCCACCGTGTACCCCGGGATCGCCGAGGAGCACGGCCTGTACGTCGTCCTCGCCAACCACGTCGGTCCGGCGGGCCCGTGGACCGGCTGCGGGCGCTCCGCGGTCTGGGCCCCGGGTGGCGCGCTGCTGGCCGAGGCGGACGACCGTACGGCCTCCGTGGTGACGGCCGAGGTGGCGGCGGCCGGAGCGGCGGCGGCCGACGTGGCGACGGCCGGGACCGGCGCCTGAGGGCCCGCCGGCCCGCCGGCCCGCCGGTCCGGCTGCGTGCCGGTCCGGCGGCCGAGCCCCGTCAGCCGATCGCCGGGACCTTCGAGTGCCGCCCGGAGCGGGTGCCGTGCTCCCGCTCCGCGGGAGTCTCCACCGCGGCGGGCTCGCGGTCCCGCACCAGCGCGGGCAGCACCAGGGCGAACGCCGCCGCCGTGTACACGCCGGTCCACAGCACCCAGCCGCCGGGCGGTGCCCAGTGCGCCGAGAACGGCACCCACGGCCCGTTGACGCCGACCGCGAAGCGCCGCAGCGCCCAGAAGAACGCCGCCGCGTTCGCCAGCGCCAGCCCGGCGACGCCGAAGCCGACGAGCCGGCGCCACGGGAACCCCCGCTCGGGCGCGCGGCTCGCGCAGATCAGCACCGCCATCAGCGGAAGGCCCACGGCGAACGGCAGCAGGTAGCGGCCCTGCCAGACCATGCCGAGCTGCTCCGCCTGGGAGGCCTGGGCCACCACCGGCACCACCACGATGGCCACGAGCATGCCGACCAGCGCCACCGCCTCGCGCAGCCGCCCGTACGCCAGCCCCAGCGCGGTGACGACCGCGATCACGCCCAGCCAGACCAGCCAGGTGAAGGCGGGCGCCGGGGTGTCCAGCCAGCCGAAGTAGCCGAGCATCTGGTGGACGTACGTCTCGGTGTTGCCGAAGGTCTGCCGGGCGGCTTCCCTGGCGGTGAGCGTCTTCGGCGTGTTGATCACCGAGTTGTCGGGATGCGCCCGCGCCCAGAGCAGCGCACCGGCCGTGGCCAGCCCGAGCAGCGCGGTCCAGACCCACAGGGCCTTGTAGCGCAGCACCGAGCGCAGGACGCCGCGGTGGGCGAGCAGCAGGCCGAAGAAGACCGCCCCGGCGAACCAGATCAGCCCCAGCGGGCGGATGTTGATCAGCACGAGCCCGCCGATGCCCACCCGGGCCAGCCGCCGGTTGAGCAGCCGCGGATCGGGCGACATCAGGATCGACAGCAGGGCAGTCCACACGAGGACGCCCGCGGCGATCTCACCGCCGCTGGGATTGACCATGCCGGCCATGTACAGGGCCATCGGCGTGGCCGCGGTGAACACGCCGAGCAGCGCCACCGAGCGCCGGCGCCGCCACTCGCCGGCCGTGACCACGGCACTGGCCAGCAGGGCCGAGCACAGCGCCGCCGACATCAGCCGCATCAGGTACAGCCCCTTCGGGCCGTCGACGAGCAGGCTCGGCCAGCCGGTCACGAGGTAGTACGCCGGGTGGTAGCGGCCGGCCGCGGTGGTGACCTGGACGGTCTTCTCCGAGTGCCCGATCGCGGGCGCGCAGGAGGCGGGCTTGTCCTCGTGCCAGGCGTAGCACTCGTGCTGCTTGGGCAGCGGCTTGTACCACTCGGGGAGCTGCACCCCGGTCTCGGCGAACTTGCCCTCGATGCCCGCCACCATGTGCGGGACCATCACCTCGGGGCCGCCGATCTGGCCCCGGGCGACGGCAGCCGCGCGGATGAAGTGGGCGTGTTCGTCCGGGGAGCCGCCGAGCGGGGTGGCGGCGGACCAGGAGGCCGCGAGCGTGAAGAACAGCGCGAAGGCGATGGCCCAGAGCCGCTTCGGGGTCCGGGCCGACCAGTCGGCCAGGCGCGTCAGTGCGGAGATCATCGCTTCCTTCTGATCATCGGATGTAGCTCAGCCAGCTCTGGTCGCCGTCCTTGGAGCACTCGCCCTTCGGCGCGAACTTCGGGCACGTCCCGTCCTGCTGCCGGATCGTGTGCGAGACCCAGGGCAGGATCCGGTAGGTGCCGTCCTGCGCCGGCATGTAGCGGTCGGACATCGAGGAGGAGACCGTGCCGAGCAGCAGGAGCAGGGCGCAGAGGGTGCCGATCACGGCGCCCTCGCGGCCGGGGAAGCCGGTACGGCCGGCGGCGGGTGCAGACGGCTCCCCGTCGGCGGGCGCGGTCGCCCCGGACGCCGTGCGCCGCTCGGCCAGCTTCAGCGAGACCAGGTGCGCCACCAGCGCGCACAGGATCAGCCCGCAGTACAGCAGCTGGTTGTTGGTGCGCGTGTACAGCTGGACCGTCTGCGTCTCGTACATGTGCGAGGCGATGTACATGCGCATGACCCACGCGCTGATGAACATCGCGGCGATGGTGACGACCAGCGGCTTGCGCAGGCCCAGCCAGATCGCGGCGCCCAGGCACACGAAGGTCAGCAGGGCGAACAGTCCGACCCCGCCGAACTCCCCCGGCGGCGGCCAGTCGCCCACCTTGCCGGGCATGTCCGTGCGCCACATCAGGTAGTAGGCCGGGTCGGTGAAGTTGTCGAAGCGGAAGTTGTAGTCCTTGGTGGTCTGCCCTTCCTTCAGCATGACCATCAGGTAGCGCCCGGCCACCACCAGGAACGCCGCCAGGGCGCTGCCCATGAAGGCCGCGCCCTTGAGCCGGCCGGTCTTCCACGGGAAGTACAGCAGGGCGGCGAAGAGCACGCCGGCCGCACTCCACAGGAACCAGCCCGAGTACGTGAGGAACAGCACGCCCAGCACCGCGCCGAACCCGGCGCCCTTGAGCAGCAGCGGGCGCCAGCTCTCCGTACCGCTGCGGCGCAGCGCCACGACCATCGCCACCAGCACCGGGATCAGCAGGACGAGCACGGTCTGGCTGTACGGCTTGTACGAGTCTATGAGCGCGAACGCGGGCACGACGCCGAAGGCCAGCGCCCGGACGGGGCTCAGCAGCATCCGCCAGGCGAGGTAGACGAGCGGACCGAAGGCGGCGGCGCCGAGGATCTGGAGGTCCTTGAACGCGTACGCGGTGTTGCCGCCGTGGAACCACTCGGCGTAGTAGCCGAGGGTGTAGAGCGGCATCGGCGGGTAGACCGGCGAGCCCGAGGGCTGACCGTTCGCGACGGCATGGGCCCATTCGACGATGCGGCCGCTGTCACCGTTGAGGCCGAACATCGGCCACGGCGTGCCCAGCAGCGCGACGACCGCGCCCGCCGCGACGAAGCCGCTGGCCAGGCCGGCGAGCGCCGCGGCGGCCAGGCGCGTGGCGAGGTCGAAGTGGCGGCCGCCGCGCAGCCGCATCGCCAGCACCACGGCGCCGATGAAGAGCAGCCCGACCAGCGCGAACCGCAGCTGGATCGCGGCCAGACCACTGACCTGCGCGATCCGGTTGAGCGGGTTGAGCTTGAAGCCGCGTGCCAGCAAGGGGAGGACCAGTGCCGCGGCGAACGCCACGGCGGCTTCCAGCAGCAGGAGCCCGCCACGGGAGCGCGGGGTGCGCCGCGGGGCCCGGTCCGCATCCGAGGCCTTCGAGCTGCCGGGGGCGTTCGCGGCCGGTCCGCTCGGGGGAACGGGGCGCACGGCCGCCGACCCCTCGGTACTGACTGTCACTGACGGTGTCCCTACTGCTGGTCGGTGCTCGGCGCGACGGCCGGTCGTCGTTCTCGGCGATCCAATGCCCGGATCCGGGCCCACGGCTTCGGCGCCCGGAAGCTCCGACGGCTCCGGACGACGGCGGCGGGCGGCGGACTCAAGGACGGTGTGGGACAGCCTCGGCTCTTGCCGCCACGCATACTATCGGTCCGCCCTTGGCGGGTACCGGTCCCGGAAGGACGGCGTCAGCCGGCCGGGACGAACCGGTCAGTTGAGCGCCCCGAGTCCGGCGAGCAGGAAGAGCAGCACCCAGCCGCCGACCGACAGCCAGCCGAGCACCAGGCCGATCGTCGCGAGCCCGTCGCCCTCGTCTCCGCGCGCGCGGATCTGCGCCTTGGCGACGTGCCCGGTCGCCACGGCGCCCAGGCCCGCGGCGCCGAGCGTCGGCAGGCTCAGCACGCCGAGCGCGAGCGAGGTGATCGCCATCCCGTTGACGCGGCGGGCGGGCAGGGGCATGGGCAGCGGAACCGGCATCGGCATCGGCGCCGGCCCGTACGCGGCGGGCAGCCCCGCCGCGGCGGCGCCGAACGGGCCCGGCATCGGCCCGGCCGGCAGGTCCGCGACCAGCTGCGCGAGCTGACCGTACGTCTGCGCCTTGTACGCGGCGTCGAAGCGCTGCCCGTACTCCTCGCGGGAGAGCCGGCCCTCGGCGTACGCGGCCTTGAGCACGTCCACCGTCCGGTCCCGGTCGGTGTTCGAGGCGCGCATCGCGGACTGCGCGGTGGGTACGGGCTGCCACGGCTGCCCGTACGACTGCTGCTGCGGGCGGACCGGATACGGCTGCCCCCACGGCTGTTCGGCCATCCGGCCACCTCCGAAGCCCCTGCGCGCGGTACGCGTCTCTCCAGGATGGAGGACGAACGCGCCGCCACGATAGTTGCGGGGCCGCCTGGCCCACACCTGTGACGAGGACGACGTGTGTGATGGGGTGGCGGGCATGACCGACTTCGAGACGATCACGGTTCCGGCCCACCTCAGCGGATATCCCGGGGTGGCCTTCGGCGGTTACGTGGCCGGGGTGCTGGCTGCGCGGGCGACCGCGAAGACCGTACGGGTGGACTTCCGCCGGCCGGTGCCCACGGCCGCCCCGGTCGGGCTCGCCGCGACCGCCGACGGTGGCGCCCTGCTGGTGGACGGCGAGCTCCTGCTGGCGGCGGCGAGCCCCGCCGAGCCGGCTGTGGAGGCCCCCGAGCCCCCGTCCTGGGAGCAGGCCTCGGCGGCGGCGGACGCCTACCGGGCGGCGCCCCCGGACGGGATGGTCGACTGCTTCGGCTGCGGTCTGCACCGCACCCCCGACACCGGACTGCGCCTGCACTGCGGCCGGGTCTCCGGCGGCCCGCTGGTCGCCGCCGCCTGGACCCCGGGCCCCGCGCTCGGGGACGCGGACGGACTGCTGCCGACCGAGCTGGTGTGGGGCGCGCTGGACTGCCCGGGCAACGCGGCCGGGCGGCTGCTGGACGACCGGCGGGCCGGGGCGGTCACGGCAGCCCTGACCGCGCGGCTGCTGCGCCCGGTGCCGGTCGGCGCCGGCCTCGTCTCGTACGCCTGGCTGCTCGGCAGCGAGGGCCGCAAGTACCGCGTGGGCACGGCCCTGGCCACCGCGGACGGCGACCTGTGTGCGGTCGGCGAGGCCCTCTGGGTGGAGCCCCGCGCGCAGTCCTAGGGGTGTCCGCGCAGTCGTGGGCCAGGCAGGACTGCGCGGACACCGCCTGGGGGCTACTGCGCGTACGGGTTCTGCTGCGGCGCCGGGTACCGGGGCTCGGCGGCGTACGGCCCTGCGTACGGGGACTGCTGTCGCGGAGCCGGATGCGCCGGATGCGCCGGATGGCCGGGCTGCCCGGGCCGGCCCTGCCGAGCCGCCCCGTCGGCCGGGTCCTCGGCCCCGTCCCCGTCGGCCTGCTCCTCGTCCTCGCCGCGCAGCTCCCGGGCCATGAGCGTGGCCCCCGCCACCGCACCCGGCATCAGGAACACGGCGACCAACGGCACGAGGAATGCCAGGACCAGCGGGACTCCGAAGCCGAGCACCATCGCGCGGCGTCCGCGCAGCAGGGCCAGCCGGTCCTTCAGCTCCACCTCCCGGCGCTGGAGCGCCACGGCGGTGAGCTCCTCGGTGAGGAAGAAGCCGGACACGCAGAACCCGATGGCCGGGATCACGGTCTGTCCGACGACGGGGATGAAGCCCAGCGCGAAGAGCAGGATCCCGTACAGCAGCACCCGGCCGAGCACCTTGATGCTGTCCCGGGCCGAGATCCACAGCTCCCGCCACAGCGGCAGCCCGGACTCGGGGGCGTCGCCGCCGACGCTGCGGTCGACCTGCTCCGAGAGGGACTCGTAGAACGGCTGGCCGATCAGCAGGGTCACGGCGGTGAAGGTGATCACCGCGACGAACAGGCCGAGGCAGAAGACCAGCGCGGTGAGGAAGCCCCGGAACAGCCCGAGCCACGGCGCGGACCAGTCGTCGGCGAAGGGCGTGGCCCAGGAGGTCAGGTCGTCGGCGCCGTAGCCGAGCCCGATCAGCGCGCCGGCGTACAGCACGAGCGACACCAGCCCCGGCAGCAGGCCGAAGCCCAGCCAGCGGCCGTGTCGCAGCACCCATCTCTGTCCGGCCAGCAGATGGCCGAATCCCCCCGCAAGATCACGCATGGGTCCAGCTTAGAACGGGGGCCGGACACGGCGAAGGCCGCACCCCGCGGAAGCGGGGTGCGGCCTTCGGCGAGCGCGAGCCGGATCAGACGGCGAGCTCGACCGTGATGTTGCCGCGGGTCGCCTTGGAGTACGGGCAGACCTGGTGGGCCTTCTCGATGAGGTCCTTGGCGGTGGCGGCGTCCACGTTCGGGATCGAGGCGGAGATCTTGACGATCAGGCCGAAGCCGTCGTCGTTCTTGCCGATGCCGACCTCGGCGGTGACGGTCGAACCGGAGATGTCCGCGTTCTCGTTGCGGGCGACGACGCCGAGCGCGCCCTGGAAGCAGGCGCTGTAGCCGGCGGCGAACAGCTGCTCCGGGTTGGTGCCGGCGCCGCTGCCGCCCATCTCCTTCGGCGGGTTCACGACGACGTCGAGCTGGCCGTCGGTGGTCGCGACGCGGCCGTCACGGCCGTTCTCGGCGGTGGCGACGGCGGTGTACAGGACGTCGGACTGCTGGATGGACATGCGAAGAGATCCTCCTGGTAATCGCCGTGACTCGCGCCCACGATCACGACGGCGTGGGGTGAGCCTAGCCGGTGAAAGAAACGATCATCTTTCCGGTGTTGTCACCGCGCAGCATGCCGAGGAAGGCCTCGGTCGCGTTCTCCACGCCCTCGACGACGGTCTCGTCGGCCACGAGCTCACCGGAACGCAGCCAGCCGGCGACGTCCTGGACGAACTGCGGCTGGAGCCCGGCGTGGTCGCCGACGAGCACGCCCTGGAGGCGCAGTCGCTTGCCGATGACCAGGGCCAGGTTGCGCGGGCCGGGGGTCGGCTCGGTGGCGTTGTACTGGGCGATCGCCCCGCACAGGGTGGCGCGGCCGTGCACGTTCAGGGAGGAGATGGCGGCCTCCAGGTGGTCGCCGCCGACGTTGTCGAAGTAGACGTCGATGCCCTCGGGGGCGGCCTCCTTCAGCTGCTCGCCGACGGGGCCGTTCTTGTAGTTGAAGGCGGCGTCGAAGCCGTACTTCTCCGTGAGGAGCGTCACCTTCTCGTCCGAGCCGGCCGAGCCGATGACCCGGGCGGCGCCCTTGATCTTCGCGAACTGGCCGACGAGGCTGCCGACCGCACCCGCCGCGCCGGAGACGAAGACGGAGTCGCCCTCCTTGAAGGAGGCCACCTCGAAGAGGCCGGCGTAGGCGGTCAGGCCCGGCATGCCGAGCACGCCGAGGTAGGCGGAGAGCGGGGCGAGCGCGGCGTCGACCTTGGTGGCGTGCTGCGCGGGCACGTCGGCGTACTCGCGCCAGCCCAGGCCGTGCAGCACGTGGTCGCCGACCTCGAAGCCCTCGGCGGCGGAGGCCACGACCTCGCCGACCGCGCCGCCGTCCATCGGCTTGTCCAGCTGGAACGGCGGGACGTAGGACTTCACGTCGTTCATGCGGCCGCGCATGTACGGGTCCACGGACATGTGCAGGTTGCGCACCAGGATCCGGCCGGGGGCCGGGGCCGTGACCTCGACCTCGCGCAGGGCGAAGTCCTCGGCGACGGGCCAGCCCTGCGGACGGCGGACGAGGTGCCACTCGCGGCTGACGGCAGGGATCTCAGACATGTGCGCTCCCGAATCGAGGAATCGACGAATACTTCAGTAGGTGAAACAACCATGCGCCTGGATATTTCATGTTGTCAAGTAAATGGGTACTCTGGATCCATGCCCAGTCGTCGCGCAGATCCCCTGACCCTTGAGGTTGTCGAGCTCATCGGCTCCGTCGTGGCCCGCTACCACGAGGAGTACGAGGACGCGGCAGCCAGCCACCAGCTCACCGGTGCCCAGGCGCGGGTACTGAACCTGCTGTCCCTGGAGCCGATGCCGATGCGCCGGATCGCGCAGCAGCTGAAGTGCGAGCCCTCGAACATCACGGGCATCGTGGACCGGCTGGAGTCGCGCGGCCTGGTCGAGCGCAGGCCGGACCCGGCGGACCGCCGGGTGAAGCTGGCCGCCCCGACGCAGGAGGGCCTGCAGACCGCGGACCGGCTGCGCGAGTCGCTGGACTTCGCGCGCGAACCGCTGGCCGGACTGTCCACGGCCGAGCGGGCGGTCCTGCGGGACCTGCTCAAGCGGATGCTGGGCTGAGCGAGCGTCCGGCCGCTCAGCAGAAGAAGATGAACCAGCAGCCGGTCTTGGTCGGCGCGGGGCTGGGGCTCGGCGACGGCGGCTGCGCCGACCCGGAAGCGCTCGGCGAGGGCTTCCCCGACTGACTCGGCTTTACGGACGGCCCCGGCCCGGTGGCCCCTTTGGTCGGCCCGGGCTTCCCCGATGCGGAGGCCGACGCCGTCGGACCCGGCTGCGCGGACCCCTCGGCGGACGCCCCCGGCTCGGCCGGCTGCGTACCGCCGGCGGTGGCCTTCGCGGACCCGGACGCCTTCACCGGCTTCAGCGCCGTGGGCGCGGCGGGAGTCCCCTTGCCGCTCGGCAGCGGACCCGGATCCTGCGGGCCGTTCCCGTCGGTGAGCTCCACCTGTGCGGCCCGGTCGGTCTTCTGCCCCTCGGTGACGATCCGGGCCAGCGCGACCGTGCCCCCGACCGCGAGCGCCAGGCCCAGCCCGAGCGTCAGCAGGGTCCGGCGGCGCCTGCGGTGCGTGGCGCGGCGCCGCGATCCGGCCCGGCCGCCCCGGTCCGCACCGGACAGCACGACGAGCGAGTCCGCGAACGGGTCCGCGAGCGGGGCGCCGGCCTCGGACCGCGCGGAGCCGTAGGGGGCGGCGGGCACGGCGGACACCCCGGGCGCGGCGGGCGGCAGGTACTCGACCGGGGTTCCGCAGCCGGCGCACGCCAGGGCGCCGTTCAGGTGCCTCCGGCACGCGTGGCAGTAGTCCATGACGTCCGCACGCTACGTGGTCCCGCGCAACATCCGTATCGCGGGTTCGTGGAGGTCCTGTGTGGAATCGTGGCCTCCATGACCCCGTCCGCACCCTCGGGACCCTTCGGTCCGGCCGCCTTCCAACTGGTGCTTCTGCGTCGGATGGCGGACTTCCAGCCGGACCTCGCCGAGCAGGCGCGCCGGCGTCTCGGCGCCTCGCTCGCCGAGCAGCGGGAGGCCAACAAGCGCTGGCAGGCGATGGTCCGCTCGCCCCGCTCGCGCGGTGCGCTGGCCCGCTACCGCTCGGTGCTCGGGCCCCCCGAGTCCGCGGCCGCCCGCGCGATCGGCGATCTGGAGTGCGAGGCCCTGCTGTGGCCGGTGCCGCTCTGGCCGGACCTGCGCTTCGAGGTGCTGGCCGCGCCGGACGGGGCGGTGTGGAACGAGTGGCTGGTCCGGGCCCCTGGCGCGCGGGGGCCCGTACTGGAGTCACCGCAGGACCTGGCGCCCTGGTCGGCCACGGTGGACGAGGTGGCGCGGGCCTTCGCCCCGGTGCGCCCGATGGAGGGGACGGCGCCGACCCGGTGGCGCCTCGCGTTCAGCGCGCAGGGCCGGCCGTGCGTGGCGGAGTTCACGTACGGCCTGCTCCAGCGCGTCGCGGTCGACGGGGTCGAGGTCCAGGCCGCGCCCTGAGCGGCGGGCCCTAGGAGGCGAGGAAGGACCTGACGCCCGCCGAGGTGGCGTCGTCCCCCAAGAGGTCGTTGTGCTTCAGGCAGCCGACCGGCGTGTTGGCCGCCCCGGTGAGCGGGACGCTGTCGTCCGGGTTGACGACCTCGTCGCAGTTCGACCAGAACGTCGCGTACTTCACCGCGCCCGGGGTCTCGTCCCCCGCGTTCAGGTTCTTCACGACGTACGAACCGGGGGTCATGTCCCGGCAGGCCTGGTCCCACAGGGCGCAGGCCCACGCCGTGGAGGTGCCGTGGTTGGGGCCGGCCAGTGAGACCCAGTGGTCCACGGTCGCGGTGCCGCCGCCGAACTTCACGTACCAGCGGCCGACCAGCGAGCCGAGCGAGTGCGCCACGATGTCGACCCTGGCGGCGCCGGTCTGCCGACGGACCTGGTCGACGTACGCGCCGAGCTGTCCGGCCACGACCTCGTTGACGGACCGGTGCGTGTCGTAACCCCATGAGAAGAGCTCCGAGTCCGCGTACCCGGCGGCGCGCAGGTCCTCGCGCAGACCGCCCCAGACGCCCGGATCCGCGTTGTAGCCGTGGACGAAGACGACGGGGTTGTGCGGCTGCACAGGGGCGGCGGCCTGGGCCGGGGAGGGTGCGAGCAGCGCCAGGCAGAGCGTCAGGAGTGCGAGCAGTTTCTGGCGGGGCGTCAGCATGGGGTCCCCTTTACCTTGTTACGCGCGAGTAGCGCGTTCAGTGGCGGCATCGTGCTGCCTGTCGGTACAGAAATCCACCCCCGTGCAGCACCTCTCGCCCCGTGCGACACACCCGGCCGGAGCAGCCCAACGGGCGGTTTGACCCATTCGCCCGAGAAGATATGAAATGCAACCGGCAGTCGCCGGACTCTTGCGCCAGCGCTCTCGGGAGGATCTGCCGTGACCGTCAGTCTTGAGCAGTTGCGCCGCTGCCACGTCGCCGTCGACCTGGGAGCAGCCAGGACCCGCGTGTACGTCAAGGGCGCCGGCCTGGTGGTCGACGAGCCCAGCGTCGCCGCCGTCAACACCCGCACCGGCGCGCTCATCGCGGTCGGGACCTTCGCCGAACGGATGACCGGCCGCACGCCCGACTACATCCGCGTCGTCCGCCCCGTCTCCGGAGGCACCGTCGTCGACATCGAGATGGCCCAGCGGATGCTGCGCCACCTGCTCGGCGAGAAGCTGCGCCGCGCCCTGCGCCGCAAGCCCCGGCTGCGGGCCGCCGCCTGCACCCCGCACGACGCCGACCCGCTCGCGCAGCGGGCCGCCGTCGAGACGATGGTCGGGCTCGGTGCCCGCCGCGTCGAACTCGTCGACACCCTGATCGCGGCGGCCGTCGGCTGCGGCCTGCCCGTGGAGCAGCCGACCGCGACGATGATCATGGTGTGCGGAGCCGCCGCCACGCAGGTCGCCGTCCTCTCCCTCGGCTCGATCGTCACCGCCCAGCGGATCCCGGTCGGCGGCGAGGCCATCGACCACGCCGTCGTCCAGCACCTGCGCCACGCGCACGAGCTGATGCTGCCCAGCCAGGCCGTCCGGCCGCTCCAGGTGGCCCTGCACGGCAACGGCATCACCGGAGGGGGCCCCGCCTCCACCCTCATCCACGGCCGCGACGTGGCCACCGGACTGGCCCGCTCCGTCCACGTGGACACCGCCGCCGTCCGGGACGCCATCCACACCCCGCTGACCGCCGTACTCGACGGCATCGGCAAGGTCCTCCGGGACTGCCCGCCGGACCTGGTCGCCGATCTGACGGACCGGGGGATCATGATGGTGGGAGGCAGCGCCCTGCTGCCGGGCCTGGACCAGATGCTGCGCGACGCCACCGGCATGCCCGTCGCCATCGCGGAACGGCCGGACGTGTGCGCCGTGCTCGGTCTCGGCATGATGCTCGAAGGGAAGATCGCCCCGATGGTCCTCAACCCGCTGGCCGAATGACGAACGCGGCGCCCGAGCCGGCCGATCCCGCGGAACGGGCCAGTCTGCCCGTACTCCTGGAGGCGGTGCTCAGCGTCGGCTCCGAACTGGAGCTGCGGGCCACCCTCCAGCACATCGTGGACTCGGCGACCGAGCTGTGCGAGGCCCGGTACGGAGCGCTCGGGGTCATCGACCCCGAGCGCCTCCGGCTGACCGAGCTGTACACGGCCGGACTCGGCGAGGCGGAGCGCGCCGCGATCCCCCGGCTGCCCGACGGGCGTACGGGCCTGATCGGAGCGCTGATCACCGATCCGCGCCCGCTGATGCTGGAGGACCTGTCCGAGGACCCGCGCTCGGCGGGGTTCCCGCCGGGCCATCCCGTCATGCACAGCTTCCTGGGCGTCCCCATCCGGGTCCACACGGAGGTCTTCGGCAACCTCTACCTCACCGAGAAGCGGGGCGGCGGCCCGTTCACGGACGAGGACCTCGCGCTGGCACGGGTCCTGGCCTCCCAGGCGGGGATAGCGATCGGCAACGCCCGGCTGTACGAGACGGCGCGCCGCCGGGAGCGCTGGATCGAGGGCGCCGCCGCGGTCACCACGACCCTGCTGGCCGGCCGCCCGGCCGCCGACGCGCTGATGTGCGTGGCCGAACGGGCCCGGCTGCTCGCGGACGCGGCGGCCGGGGTGGTCCTCCAGCCGACCCCGGAGGGCGGCATGGAGATCGTGGCGGCCTCCACGCACGGGGACCCCGGCGACCTGGTCGGGACGGCGATCGCCCCCGGCTCACCGGTCCTGGTCCAGCTCCTGGGCGGCGAACCGGTCTTCATAGAGGACTCGGCGACGGACCCCCGGATGACCACGCACGTGCGGGAACGATTCGGCCCGAGCATGATGCTGCCGCTCCAGAGCGGCGGCCAGCTGATCGGCACCCTGGCCCTGCCGCGCGCCCGCGGCGGGCGCCCGTACGACGCCGTGGACCGGCTGCTGGCCTCGCAGTTCGCCTCCCAGGCCGCGCTGGCCCTCGTACTCGCGGACGCGCAGCACGACCGCGAGCAGCTGGCGATCTACGAGGACCGCGACCGGATCGCACGGGACCTGCACGATCTGGTGGTCCAGCGGCTGTTCGCGACGGAGATGATGCTGGAGAGCACGAAGAAGCGGTCGGCGGCCGCGCCGGCCGGGGACACCGTCGGCGACGAACTCGGCCGGGCGGTGGACGAGCTCGACTCCACCATCCAGGAGGTCCGCACCGCCATCTTCGCCCTCCAGCAGCCGCCGAGCGACGCCCCGACGACGTTCCGCGGCCGGGTCCTGCGGGAGACGGGCGGGGCGGCGGTCCTGCTGGGCTTCCAGCCGTCGGTCCACTTCACGGGCGCGGTGGACGCACTGCTCCCCGAGCCGGTGGCGGGCGACCTCCTCTCCGCCCTGCGCGGAGCCCTGGCCGCGGCCCACCGCCGCTCGCAGACCACGTCGATCGAGGTCACGGTGGCCGCGACCCCGACCCGCGTCCGCCTGGCGGTCACGGACGACGGCCGCACGGAGTCGGGGACCCGGGGCACGACGCTGAACTGGGAGTCGGCGCTCTAGCCCGGCCCAGCCCCCGGCCCAGCCCTACGTCGTCGCCGGCCCGTGGGCGCCCTTGAGGGCGATCCGCGTACTGGACTGCGCCACGCCGGCCTCGCGCTTGAGCCGGCGCAGCAGCGCGTCGAGCGCGGCGGGATCGGCGGCCCGGGCCCGTACGAGGTAGTCGTACTCCCCCGTCACGTGCACGACCTCGGTGATCCCGGGAAGCGTGACGACCCGCTCCTCGAACTCCTCGTTGGTGGTGTCCTGCCGCAGGCTCAGGTCGATGAAGACCACCAGCCCGCCGCGGGTGTCGGCGGCCGGATCCACGATGACGGTGAACCCGCGGATCACCCCGTCCCGCCGCATCCGGCGCACCCGGTCGGCGGTGGCGTTGGCACTGAGCCCGACGCGGACGCCGAGGTCGCGGTACGAGATCCGCGCATCCTGCTGCAAGATGCCGAGGATTTCCCTGTCGAGGCGGTCCATGCCGCGATTCTCGCAGCCGGGTCCGATAAGCGCCGCTGCACCCGATGCCCTTGCGTCCACCCTCGTCGCCATGAACGGATTTCTCTCCCCGGCGCTGTCGGGGGCGGTCGCGGGCCTGGGCGTGGCGATGCCGATGGGTGCCATGAGCGTGCTGCTGCTCCAGGAGGCGATACGCCACCGCCGCACGGCGATGGCCGCGGCGGCGGGCATCGCGACGGTGGACCTCGCCTACGCGGCCCTGGCCACGGCCCTGGGCCCCTGGGTGGCCTCCCACGTGACCCCGATGGAGGCGTGGATCCGCCTGCTGTCGGCGACCGTGCTGCTGTCGATAGCCGCCCACGCCCTCTACCGCAGCCGCGCACTTCCGGCGCCCGAGCCGTCGCCGTCGCCGTCGCCGTTGTCGGCGTCGGCGTCGGCGGCGGCGGCGAAGCCGGGACACGGCCCCGCCGTCTCGGCTCCGCCGGCGGACCTTCCGGCCCCTCCCGCGTCCGGAGCGCGGGGGTCCGGGGGCGGAGCCGGCTCCGGGCACGCGGCAGCCGGCCCGAGCGTCGGGGACGTCCCCGCGGGCGGGGCCCGGCACCCGGCCACGGCCCGCGCGGCCTTCGGGCGGTACGTCGCCCTCACCGCCGTGAACCCCACCACCGCCCTCTACTTCGCCGCGCTCACCACCGCCCAGGCCTCCACCCTCACCACCCCCACCACCGCCGCCGCCTTCCTGGCCGGCGTCGCCGCCGCGTCCCTCCTCTGGCAGCAGACCCTCGTCGCGATCGGCGCCGCCGCCGGCCGCCGGATCTCCCCCGGCGCCCGCACCTGGACCTTCCGCCTCGGCTACGGCCTCGTCGCCGCCTACGCCCTCAAGCTCGCCTTTCCGTTGCCCTAGACGGCCCATAGGGTGATGCCGTGACGACGACCCGCCTCTCGGCCCGCGCGGCCATCGCCTCCGTGACCGACCCCGGCAGCTTCGCCGAACTCCCCGTCCCGCAGCGGGCGTCCGCCCCGGACGGGCCCCTCACCTGGGCCGGCTACGACGACTCCCGCGCCCGCGCCACCGCACGGACCGGCGAACAGGAGTCCGTCGTCACCGGAACCGCCCTCGTCGGCGGCCGCCAAGCCGCCGTGATCTCCTTCGAGTTCGGCTTCCTCGGCGGTTCCCTCGGCGAGCGCACCGGAGACCGGCTCGAAGCCGCGTACACGTACGCTCGCGAACACCGCCTCCCCCTCGTCTCGCTGATCGCCACCGGCGGCTCCCGCATGCAGGAGGGCATGCTCGCACTGACCCAGCTCCAGCGCGTGGCCCGCCAGTCCGTCCTGACCCGGGCCGCCGGGCTCCCGCAGATCGCCGTGCTCCGCGATCCCACCACCGGCGGCGGCTGGGCCACCCTCGGCGCCGGGGCGGACGTCGTGCTCGCGCTCCCGGGTGCGCAGGTCGGCTTCGCGGGCTCCCGGGTGCGGCCGGCGGACGCGGACCCGGCGGCGTACACCGCCGAGGGCCAGTACGCCGCCGGGCACGTGGACGCCGTCGTCCCGCCCGCCGAACTGCCCGCGGCCCTCGCCGACTGGCTGCGCGTCCTGGCCGCGCCCCGCTCCCCCGAACCCGTCGAGCCCCCGGCCGCACTGGGCGGCGTACCCGGCGGTCTGCCCCCGCGGACCGGCTGGGACGCCGTACGGCAGGCCCGCCACCCCGGCCGGCCGCGCGCCGAGGCGTACCTGGACGCGTACTTCGCGCTCCGCCTGCCCCTCTCCGGGGACCGGGCGGGCGGCACGGATCCCGGGATGCTGTGCGGGTTCGGGCTGCGTCAGGGAAGGGCCGTCGCGTACGCCGCCCAGTGCGGCACCGCCACCCGCCCGGCCGGATACCGTACGGCGGCCCGCGTGATCCGCCTCGCGGACCGCCTCGGGATCCCCGTGCTCACCCTGGTGGACACACCCGGCGCGGCCAACGACGCCGCCGCGGAACACGCCGGAGCGGGAGCCGCCATCGCGGACACCTTCGCGGCGGTCGCGGCGGCCGCGGTCCCGGTGACCACCCTCCTGATCGGCGAGGGGGGTTCGGGCGGAGCCCTCGCGCTGGCCGCGCCGGGCAACACCTGGGTCACCCCGGACAGCTACTTCTCGGTGATCGCCCCCGAACTGGCGGCCGCCATCCTCAAGCGCCCCGCCTCCGAGGCCCCGTCGACGGCGGACCAACTCCGCATCCGACCGCAGGACCTGGTCGCCCTGGGCGTCGCGCGGGGCGTGGTCGGCCCCGCCTGACCCGGATCCCCGGCGTTGTCACAGGCTCCGGCCAGAATGTCCGTCATGACGGACGGAATAACCTGGCTGGCGGAACCCCGGTCGATCGCCTTCGGCGGCTACAGCGTGGTCATGGCGCGCGGGCTCACCCCGGAGGAGCTCGTCGGACGGCTCACGGAGACCGTGTACGGCCCCGAGCACACGGCCGTACCGGTCGGGAACCTCACCGGAGACGAGCTCGTCGAGCTCATCACCGACTCGTTCGGGAGCCAGTACGAAGGCATCGGCCTGCGCCACGGCCGGTGCGGCGACTGGTCGTACACGGTCGCGTACGGGGGCTGGATGGGCGAGTTCGAGGACGAGTCGCCGATCTCCCGCGGCGGCGTGGACGTCTGCCGCCTGGAGTTCGAGGAGGAGAACGGCAAGCCGGTCCCGCCGCAGTTCGCGTACACCCGCGACGGGGTCCGCCTCAGTTCCTTCAACCTGCACCTGGACGGTTCCTGGGGCTATGACGGCGTCGACGGCGACCCCGAGACGGCCTCGCGCGTGCAGGCCGAGCTGACCGCCGCGGGCCTCCCGGCGGACGAGGGCGCGGACGGGGAAGCGGACGACCGGGACGTCCACCGCACCGCCCTCGGCGTGCTGGAGCGCCACTTCGGCCTCTCGCTGCCCCGGGAGGAGATCGTGGGCGGCACGCTCCCGGCGGTACTCCTGGAACCGGCGTAGAACCCGGACGGGCGGACTCCGCGCGGCGGCGGCCGGGCCGGACGCGTCGGACCGACCGGACCGGACCTACCGTCGCCGCTGCCGCAGGCGCACGTCCACCGCGTACAGCCGCGTCACCTGCCGCGCCGGCTTGGACGGCGCGCCCGGCGCCGGGCGGGCCGCCGGCCGCGGGCCACGGATCACGCCTGCGGCGACCTCGCGTCGTAGCGGGCGAACCCGCGCCAGCGCAGGGCCAGCAGGAGCAGCACCAGCACGCACCCGAGCCCGCCGCCCGTGATCGCCACGGCCGGGGAGGTCAGGTCCGCGGTGGTCCCGGCGAGGAAGTCACCGAGCCGGGGCCCGCCCGCGACGACCACGATGAACACGCCTTGCAGGCGCCCGCGCATCTCGTCCGGCGTCGCGGCCTGCATCATCGTGGAGCGGAACACCATGGAGATGGTGTCGGCGCAGCCCGCCAGGGCCAGGAAGAACAGCCCGAGCCACAGGTTCCGGGTGAGCCCGAAGACGGCGATGGCCAGCCCCCAGGCAGCCACGGAGATCAGGATCGCCAGCCCGTGCCGGCGGATCCGGCCCTGCCAGCCGGAGAACAGCCCGCCCAGCAGCGCCCCGACGGCGGGCGCGGCCACCAGCAGGCCGACGGTCTTGGCGTCTCCGCCGTACCAGAGCACGGCGATGGCCGGGAACAGCGCCTTCGGCTGGGCCAGCACCATGGCGGCCATGTCGGAGAAGAAGGTCATCCGGATGTTCGGCCGGGTGCCGAGGAAGCGCAGTCCGTCCAGTACGGAGGCCCGCCCCCGCTTGCCGCCCTCCCGCTCGGGCAGCATCGCGGGCAGCCGCCACACCGCGTAGAGCGCGGCGCAGAAGGTGACGGCGTCGATCAGGTACGCGGCCTGGTAGCCCCACCAGCCGACGATGAGCCCGCCGAGCACCGGGCCGATCATCGTCCCGGAGGTCATCGTCACCGAGTTCAGCGCGTTGGCGGCGGGCAGCTGTTCGGTGGGCAGCAGCCTCGGGATCATCGCGGAGCGGGCGGGTCCGTTGAGGGCGCCGCAGACCGCCTGGAGCGCGACGACCGTGTACAGCAGCCAGACCCGGTGGTAGTCGAGGAGTGCGGCGCCGGCCAGCGCGATCGACAGGGCGGTCAGGCCGAGGGAGCTGTACAGGCCGAGCTTGCGCCGGTCGACGGTGTCGGCGATGGCCCCGCCGTAGAGGCCGAAGACGACGAGCGGGACGAGGGAGAAGAGTCCGACGAGCCCGACCGAGAAGCTGGAGCCGGTGATGTCGTAGACCTGGAGCGAGATCGCGAGGGCGGTCATCGCCTGGCCCATCCAGGAGATGGTGCCGCCGACCCACAGCCGCCGGTAGTCCGGGGACGTGCGCAGCGGGGTCAGGTCCGCGAATATTCGCGTCGGGCGTCGGGCGGGGGTGGGCGTGGGGGTGCTCGTACCGGTCACAGCGGATGATAACCAGCGGGCGTTCGGCGGCCCCAGGCATTAACGGGCCGGAGGCCCTCGGCGTTCCGGCCCGTCCGTCTCCCGGCTCGTCCGTCTCCCGGCCCCTCCGCGTTCCGGCCCCTCGGCGTTCCGGCTCTTCCGCGTTACGGCCCCTCGGCGTCCCGGCCCGTTCCCGCACGCGCACCAGTCGCCCCACCCGGATCCGCGGCCTCAGACCGGGTCGGTCCTTGCCGGTAACCCGCCACCATCACCCGACATTTGACTGAATCGACGTGCGCTCCTCCCCTGCCGTTCAGCTCATGATGAAAAGACTCGTATGTCCAGGGAGGCGTAGTGATCGAACCTGGCAACAGCACCACGAGCACCGGCAGCGCGGACAACGGAGTCCACGCGACCCCTCTCACAGCCCCGCTGACCGTAGGTGTCGAGGAGGAGTTCCTCCTCGTCGACTCCCGTACCTTCCGGGTGGTCCCGGCCGCCCCGCTCGTCCTGGCCACCGCCGCGGGCCTGCCCCACGAAGTGCACCCCGAGGGCACCCGCTACCAGGTGGAGATCTCCACCCCCGTCGCCGATTCGGCGACCGCGCTGCGCGCGGAGCTCGCCACGCTGCGGCGCACCCTCGCCCGGGCGGCCCGCGCCCACGGCTGCCGGCTGCTGGCCGCGCCCACGCCGGTCGTGGCCGTGGAGGGGCCGCTGCACCTGACCGACGACGAGCCGCGCCAGCGCGAGCAGCACCGCCGCTTCGGCGCGCTGACCGACACCCTGGTCAGCTGCGGCCGGCACATCCACATCGGCACCCTCGACGTGGACACGGCGGTGGCCGTGTCGAACCGGGTCAGACCATGGCTGCCCACGCTGATCGCGCTGGCCGCCAACTCGCCGTTCTGGGGCGGCCGTGACACGGGTCACGCCAGCTGGCGGGCGATGGCCTGGTCGGGCTGGCCCTCGGCCGGGCTGCCCCCGCACTTCACGTCCACGGCCCACTTCCGGCGCTCGGTGCAGACCCTGCTCGGCTCGGGAGCGGCCCTGGACACGAAGATGGTCTATTGGGACCTGCGCCCGTCCGGGCACTGGCCGACGCTCGAGATCCGGGCGCCCGACATGTCCCCGGACATCGACACGGCGATCCTCCAGGCCGAGCTGGTCCGCGCCCTGGTGGCGACGGTCCTGCGGGACATCGCGGAACAGCGTCCCGAACCGGCGCTGCGGGAGGACGTACTGCACCTCTCGCGCTGGCGGGCGGCCCACGACGGACTGGAGGGCTTCGGCCTCGACCCTTACACGGGAGTGGAGATCCCGGCGGCGGACCTGGCGGAGGCGCTGCTGGACCTGGTCGCCCCGGAACTCGCGGCGTCGGGCGAACTCGACCACGCGGCCAAGACCCTGGGAGGCCTTTTGCGCGACGGTTCCGGCGCCCACCGCCAACGCGCGGCCTTCGCCCGCCGCCAGGACCTGAACGACGTACTGCGCCACTTGGCGGACGAGACGGAGAACTTCTAGCCGGCGGGCCGGCGGCGGAGGTCCCCCGCGCGGACGCCGACGCCGACGCCGACGCCGCAGGTGCAGTCGCTTGGGCGCTGCACCTGCGGCCCGCAGGAGGACCGGTGGGACGGCCGCCGGTCCGGTACGGTGCCCGCCCGGGCGCCGCCCCCATCCGGCTGACGGCGCGGCGGGTCGGCCCGGGCGGCCCACGGGCGGCTGGAAGCATGCGTCCATGTCATCCCGGGCAGGCACGGCCGAGAGTTCGGCGAAGTCGCGAACCGTCCTGGTGACGCTCGCGTCCGGTCAGTTCCTGATGGCGCTCGACAGCTCCGTCATGAACGTCTCCATCGCCACCGTCGCCGAGGACGTCGGTACGACCGTGACGGGCATCCAGGGTGCGATCACGGCCTACACCCTCGTCATGGCGATGTTCATGATCCCGGGCGGCAAGGTCGGGGCGCTGATCGGCCGCAGACGCGCGTTCATGATCGGCTGCTGCATCTACGGGGCCGGCTCCCTCACCACGGCGCTCGCACCGAACCTGCCCGTGCTGCTGCTGGGCTGGGCGTTCCTGGAGGGGATCGGGGCGTCCCTCATCCTGCCCGCGATCGTCGCGCTCGTCGCCGGCAACTTCGCCGTCGAACGCCGCCCCGCCGCCTACGGACTCGTCGTCGCGGCAGGGGCGATCGCGATCGCGGTCGGGCCGCTCATCGGCGGCATCGCGACGACGTACTTCTCCTGGCGGTGGGTCTTCGCCGGGGAGGTCGTGGTGGTGCTCGCGATCCTCCTGCTCGCGCGCCGCGTCGCGGACGCCCCGCCCGGGGAGCGCCGGAGCATCGACTTCACGGGCGCCGTCCTCTCCGCGCTCGGGCTCGGGACCTTCGTCTACGGCGTGCTCCGGTCCGACGAATGGGGCTGGTTCCGCCCGAAGCCCGACGCGCCCGCGTGGCTCGGTGTGTCCCTGACGACGTGGCTGATGCTGGCGGGCCTGGCGCTGCTCTGGCTCTTCCTCCGCTGGGAGGCCAAGGTCGTCAAGCGGGGCCGGGATCCCCTCGTCGATCCCGGCATGCTGCAGAACAAGCAGCTCACCGGCGGCCTGACGATGTTCTTCTTCCAGTACCTCGTGCAGATGGGCGTGTTCTTCGTCGTCCCGCTCTACCTGTCCGTCGCCCTGGGCCTGTCGGCGCTGGAGACCGGTGTCCGCCTCCTGCCGCTCTCGGTGAGCCTGCTGGCGGCCGCGACCCTGATCCCGCGCTTCCTCCCGGACGTCTCGCCCCGGCGGGTGGTGCGGCTCGGGATCTTCGCTCTGCTCGCGGGAGCGGTGGTGCTGATGGCCGCGCTCGACGCGGACGCCGGCGCCGAAGTCGTCACCGTCCCCCTCCTGCTGATCGGGCTCGGCATGGGAGCGCTGGCGTCCCAGCTCGGATCGGTCACCGTGTCCGCGGTGCCGCAGGCGCAGAGTGCGGAAGTCGGCGGCGTACAGAACGCCGTCACCAACCTCGGCGCCTCGATCGGTACCGCCCTCGCCGGATCGATCATGATCGCCGCGCTCACGTCGTCCTTCCTGACCAGCGTCGAGGCGAATCCGGCGGTTCCGGACAGCGTCACGAGCCAGGCGACCGTCCGGCTCCAGAGCGGCGCGCCGTTCCTGTCCGACGCCCAGCTGGGGACGGCCCTCGACGAAGCCGGCGTGAGCCCGGAGCTGTCCCAGGCGGCAATGGACGCGAACGCGGACGCCAGGCTCGACGGCCTGCGCGCGGCGCTGGCCATCCTGGCCCTGGCCGCGCTCATCGCCCTGTTCTTCACCCAGCGGATCCCGTCGGTCCAGCCGCGCTCGCCGGAGCCGTAGCCGCTGCCCGCGTGCGGGGGCGGCCGCGCGCGTGCGGGGGCCGGGCCGGGCGCGCAGCATGGAAGCACGGCCGCCGGGACCGGGGCGATCACCGGGCTCCGTGCCCGTCGGACCCCGGACCCCGGGCCCGGACCCCGGGCCCGTACGCCCGTACGCCTGGAGGCCCGTACGCCTGGAGGCCCGTATGCCCCACCGCCCGCCGCCCGGCCCGCCCCGGACCGCCTCCGTAGCCGTCGCGGCCGTCCTGGCGGCCGCCCTCGCCGCCGTGCCGAGCGGCTCCGCCCATGCCTTCACCGGTGACAACCACGAGGGCATCACCCGGGCCGCACTGCCGTGGGAGCCGATCACGCTGACGGCGATGGCCGACGCCCGCGACGGGGCGATCAACGCCAACGACCACCGCCCCTACTTCGACGTCGGCCCCCTGCACTGCGACAACGCCGACTACCTCGGCCCCCACTACGCCCCCGACTACCCCCGCACCCGGGACGAGGCCACCACCGAGCTCCTCGCTTGCATCCGCACCTCCGTCACCCGCTTCCGCAACGCGGTCCGGGCAGCGGACGGCCTCGTCGGCGCCGACGGCAAGGTGCGCGCCGACCAGAGCGACCTGTCCTCCCCCTGCGCGTGGGACGGGAAGCCCGGGCGGGCCAAATGCACCGTGCTCGAACAGCTCGGCCGCGGCTGGCACCAGATCGAGGACTTCTACGCGCACTCCAACTGGAGCGACCGGGCCGCCCCCGGCCCGATCGGCCTCGGCAACCCGCCCGGCCTGCAACGCACGGGCCCCGCTCCGTTCCTCGAGATCCGCCGCTACAGCGCCATGAAGGACGCCGCCTGGACCCAGGAGGCGCGCGAGCACGTCCCCGCGGACCTCGCCACCGGCTGCTACACCGACATCGATTCCACCGGCGTCAAACCGGCCGACTGCGCCGGCCGCGTCGCCCACAACCGGGTCCTGAACAAGGACACCGCCGCGTCCGACCGCTCCAAGACGGGCGACAACTTCGGCCACGCGACGGCGGGGGCGACCGCCGAGATCACCCGCCAGTGGAACGACTTCAAGGCCGAGCTGCTCACGGCGTACCCCGATCACGGGCGCGGCGCGCAGATGGTCTGCGCGCTCGTCCACGACGACCCGGCCGCCGCCTGCCCCGGCCCCGGCCCCGGCCCCAGCCCCAGCCCCAGCCCCTGACGGTGGAGCGGGCGTACGGCGGCCGGCGCAACCGCCGTACGCCCGCTCCGCCGCTCCCGCTTACGGCGCCAGGACCTTGGCCTTGGCCTGCTCGAACTCGGCGGCCGAGATGTCGCCCCGGTCCCTCAGCTCGGCGAGCCGGGCCAGTTCCTCCGACTGGCTCGCGCCCGCGGCGCTCTGTACGTAGGAGCGGAACTCCTCCTCGTTGCGCTGGGCCCGCCGCAGCTCGCGTTCGCCCATCCCGCGCCCGCGGGCGATCACGTACACGAACACGCCCAGGAAGGGCACGATGATGACGAAGATCATCCATCCCGTCTTCGCCCAGCCGCTCAAGTCGTCGTCGCGGAAGATGTCGCCGATGATCCGGAAGAGCAGCATGAACCAGAGCACCCAGATGAAGATCAGCATCATGGTCCAGAACATGTTCAGCAGTGGGTAGTCCACTGCCAGGTTGAACAACGACTCCTTCATGGCCGGTCTCCTATCGACTGCGGGCACAGGCGTCGGTCGTGGCGTCAGGTCGTGGCGTCAGGCCGCTTGTGGGACGAAGGGGAACATCGCGTCCGCTCCCGGCCGCACGACGCCGTAGCTGCTCTCGGGCACCTCGTTCCAGGCGCCGGGCAAGTCGCCGAGGGGTTCGGACACGATGAGGCGGGTCTCGTCGGACACCTCCTGCAAGAACTCCATGTCGGGGTGCAGTGTGCGCAGGGTGTCCACACGGCTGCTGTAGAACAACGACCGGGATTCGCTCTTGCTGGAGTAGCGGAAGGCCCAGACGCTCACGCCGTCGGTCACGGCGACCGTCATCTGGAGCGGGAACTCGACCCCGTGCTCCCGGCCGACGCGTTCCACGACCCCCGCCATCCGCGCGACGGCGCCGGGCGCGTCCTGGTCCAGGCCGAAGGTGACCGCGAGGTAGAACATCATCTCGGAGTCCGTCGTGCCTTCGATGTCGTTGAACAGCGCGGGGTCGACGAGCAGGGCGAGTTCGCGCCGTATGAGGTGGAAGTCGGCGATGGACCCGTTGTGCATCCACAGCCAGCGGCCGTGCCGGAAGGGGTGGCAGTTCGTCTGCTGCACCGCCGTTCCGGTCGACGCCCGGATATGGGCGAAGAACAGGGGGGAGCGGACGTGGTCCGCGATTTCCCGCAGGTTGCGGTTGTTCCAGGCGGGTCCCACGTCCCGGAGGACCGCGGGAGCGCCGCCGTCCTCCGTGTACCACCCGACGCCGAAGCCGTCGCCGTTCGTCGTCTCCACACCCAGTTTGGAGTGCAGGCTCTGGTCGATCAGCGAGTGCGCGGGCTTGTAGAGGATGGTGTCGAGCAGGAGAGGCGTTCCCGAGTACGCGAGCCATCGGCACATGAGTGATCACCTGTTCTCGTTCTCCAGCGCGGTCCGGGACTTGCTCGCGCGTCTGGCGGAGGCAGGTGCTCGCCTCGTCTCCTGGGCCGTTCCCCGGCAGAGCCGCGGATGACGCCGACCGGACCTACCGGCAGTCCCATGATCTGCCCTTCCCGTGGTGATCGCCACGCGTACGCGACCGGGCACTGGGCGCACCACAAGGAGACGGCCACCGGGCTGGAAGAGAAAGGGTGCGGCGCTGCCGGAACACCGGAACGAGATCGGCTCGCCTGCGGCCACGACAGGCCCCGAACACGCCAAAGCCGCAAGCGAGAACGTTTCTTCGCCTGCGGCTCGCGGTGGGGCGGGTGGGACTCGAACCCACGGCCGACGGATTATGAGTCCGCTGCTCTAACCGGCTGAGCTACCGCCCCTTCACGGCGTGGCGCGTACATGTGTGCGCGCCGTCTGCCGCAGCATAGCCGCTCATACGATCTCCTGCCTCGGATGCCTCGCATGATCGGCTTCGCCTGCTCAGGGAGACCGTTCTGAGGGCTGCCCGGTTCCAGAACCAGGGCAAAAAGAAAGAGGACCCCGCGTGAGGTCCTCTTCTTTCACGCTCCCCCGACTGGACTCGAACCAGTAACCTGCCGGTTAACAGCCGGCTGCTCTGCCAATTGAGCTACAGGGGACTGCGCTCCCCCGACTGGACTCGAACCAGTAACCTGCCGGTTAACAGCCGGCTGCTCTGCCAATTGAGCTACAGGGGATTGCTGCGGTGCACCGAACAGCCCACCTCCGGCCTTGCTGGAGGGGCGAGCGCCCGTTGCGAGTCATAGATTAGCGCAAGCAGGGGGGTGCTCCGCCAATCGGTATCGCCAGCAGGCCGGGCACCACACGACGAAGGGTGGCAGGCATGCGGTACAAGGTCACGTTCGTGGTCGGACTGGCCCTCGGATACGTCCTCGGAACCCGCGCGGGGCGCGAGCGTTACGAGCAGTTGAAGAAGTCCGCGCGCGAGCTCGCGCAGAACCCGGCGGTGCGCAACGCCGCCGAGACCGCCGGTCAGACGGGCCGGGAGTACGCCGGGAAGGCCTACGCCGCCGTGAGCCACAAGGTCGGCGACGCGATGCCGTCCTCCCTGGCCGGGCGGGTACGGGGACTGCGCGACCGGGCCGGCGGCGGCTCCGAGGATGAATGGGGCACCAGCAACACCTGAACCGCTGGAACCGGGCGGGATCCGGCGCCTCCGGGCGGCGGATCCCGCCCCGGCGTGCGGCAGAATTCTCCGCATGGGGATAGTCGCCGGGCTGGACAGCTCTTCCGCCTTCACTCGCATCGTCGTCTGTGACACCGACACGGGTGCCGTGCTGCGCCAGGGGTACGCCCCGCATCCGCAGCCGGCGGGCGATCCCGAGGGCGTCCACCCCCACGAGACCGACCCGCAGGCCTGGCTGCTCTCCCTCGGCGAGGCCGCCGGCGGCGGGCTCCTCGAAGGCGTGCAGGCCATCGGCGTCTCCGCGCAGCAGCACGGGCTGCTGCCCCTGGACCAGCAGGGCGCCCTCGTACGCCCGGCCCTGATCGGCAACGACAAGCGCGGGCAGGTGGCCGCCGCCGACCTGATCGAGGCGCTCGGCGGCCGGCAGGCCTGGGCCGAGGCCGTCGGGTCCGTCCCGCACTCCGCGCAGCCGGTGGCGAAGCTGGCCTGGCTGGCCCGCACCGAGCCGGACGCGGCCCGCCGGGTGGCCGTGCTGATGTCCGCGCACGACTGGCTGGTCTGGCAGCTGCTGGGCCGGCCGGCCCGGCGGACCACCGACCGGGGCGGCGCCTCGGGCACCGGGTACTGGTCGCCGGCCACCGGCTCGTACCGCCCCGACCTGGTCGAGCTGGCGCTCGGCCACATGGCGCTGCTGCCCGAGGTGCTCGGTCCGGCCGAGGCCGCCGGGATGACACCGGAGGGGCTGCTGATCTCCGCCGGCACCGGGGAGACCATGGCCGCCGCGCTCGGGCTGGGCCTCGGCCCCGGCGACGCGGTGGTCTCGCTGGGCGCCTCCGGCTCGGTGATGGCCGTGCACCGCGAGGCGCTGTCGGAGCCGGGCGGGCTGATCACCTCGCTGGCCGACGCGAGCGGCATGCACCTGCCGGTGGTGAACACCTCCAATGCCGTACGGGCGCTGCGCGGCACCGCCGAGCTGCTGGGCACCGATCTGGAGGGGCTGTCCGCGCTCGCGCTGAAGTCGACGCCGGGTGCGCACGGCCTCGTGCTCTTGCCGTACCTGGAGGGTGAGCGGACGCCGAACCTGCCGCACAGCGCCGGGACCCTGTCCGGGCTGCGGCGGGACTCGATGAAGCCGGAGCACCTGGCGCGGGCCGCGTTCGAGGGCATGCTGTGCGGGCTGGTCGACGCGCTCGACGTGCTGCGTTCGCGCGGGGTGGAGATCCGCCGGGTGTTCCTGCTGGGCGCGGCGGCCGAGCTGCCCGCCGTACAGGCCGCGGCTCCGGGGCTGTTCGGGACGCAGGTCGTCGTACCGGCGCCGGCCGACTACGCGGCGCTGGGCGCCGCGCGCCAGGCCGCCTGGGCGCTCGGGGTGCAGCAGGGCACGCTGGCCCCGCACACCCCGCCGGTGTGGCCGGGTCCGGCGGCGCAGGTCTTCGAGCCGGGCGAGGAGTACCCGGCGTGGCAGGCGGTGCGCCAGCAGTACATCGCGACGCGGGAGCAGATCCACCCCGGGGCGTTCCAGGGCTGAGCGGCCGGGGGTCCGGCGAGGCCGGGCGGCCGGGGTGCCCCGACGCCCCCGGCACTCCGCTCGGGCGCGGGGCGTACTGCCGCCGGAGTAGGCCCGGCGGCCGGTCTACTCCTTTTGACCTGCCTTTGCGAAAACCGGTGGGGATCGGCCGCGCGGTGGCCGAAGATGGAGTGAACCCCCTCGATCTTGCCGACCGGAGCCTGCGCGTGCTCATACGACTCTTGCGGACCCATCTGGGTCCGTACCGGAAACCGATTGCCCTCCTGGTCCTGCTGCAACTGCTGCAGACCAGTGCGAGCCTCTACCTGCCCACGCTCAACGCGGACATCATCGACAACGGTGTCGTCAGCGGGGACACCGGCTACATCCTGCGCTTCGGCGCGCTGATGCTCGGCGTCTCGCTCGTCCAGCTCGTGTGCAACTGCGGCGCCGTGTACTTCGGCGCCCGTACCGCGGCCGCCGTCGGCCGCGACATCCGCGCCTCGGTCTTCGACCGGGTGCAGAGCTTCTCCGCGCGCGAGCTCGGACAGTTCGGCGCGCCCTCGCTGATCACGCGTACGACGAACGACGTGCAGCAGATCCAGATGCTGGTCCTGATGACCTTCACGCTGATGGTCTCGGCGCCGATCATGTGCATCGGCGGCATCGCCATGGCGCTCTCGCTCGACGTGAAGCTGTCCGGCATCCTGCTGGCCGTGGTCCCCGTCCTCGGCCTGTCGGTCGGCGCGATCGTCTTCCGGACGCGGCCGCTGTTCCGGAAGATGCAGGTCCGCCTGGACACCGTGAACCGGGTGCTGCGCGAGCAGATCACCGGCAACCGCGTGATCCGCGCCTTCATCCGCGACGACTACGAGAAGGACCGCTTCCGGGAGGCCAACGCCGACCTGACCGGGGTCTCCCTCGCGGCCGGCAAGCTGCTCGCGCTGATGTTCCCGACCGTGATCGTGGTCGTGAACATCTCCAGCGTCGCCGTCATCTGGTTCGGCGCGATGCGCATCGACAGCGGCGGCATGGAGATCGGCCAGCTGACGGCCTTCCTCGCCTACCTGATGCAGATCGTCATGTCCGTGATGATGGCCACCTTCATGTTCATGATGGTGCCGCGCGCCGAGGTCTGCGCCGAGCGCGTCCAGGAGGTCCTGGACACCGAGTCCAGCGTGGTCCCGCCCGTCGACCCCGTGCGCAAGCTGCTCGCCCGCGGGCAGCTGGAGCTGCGCGCGGCCGACTTCCGCTACCCGGGCGCCGAGGCGCCGGTGCTGCGCGGGGTGGACCTGGTGGCCCGCCCCGGCGAGACCACCGCGGTCATCGGCTCCACCGGCAGCGGCAAGTCCACGCTGCTGGGCCTGGTCCCGCGGCTGTTCGACGCGACCGGCGGCGATGTGCTGGTCGACGGTGAGGACGTACGCCGCCTCGACCCGGAGCTGCTGGCCAAGACGGTCGGCATGGTCCCGCAGAAGCCGTACCTCTTCTCCGGAACCGTCGCCTCCAACCTGCGGTACGGGCGTCCCGACGCCACCGACGAGGAGCTGTGGCACGCGCTGGACGTGGCGCAGGCCAAGGGCTTCGTGTCGGAGTTGGAGGGCGGTCTGGACGCGCCCATCACCCAGGGCGGAACGAACGTCTCCGGCGGCCAGCGCCAGCGCCTGGCCATCGCGCGCACGCTGGTGCAGCGCCCGGAGATCTACCTCTTCGACGACTCCTTCTCGGCACTCGACTACGCGACGGACGCGGCGCTGCGCGCGGCGCTCGCCCGCGAGACGGAGGAGGCGACGGTGGTCATCGTCGCCCAGCGGGTCTCCACGATCCGTGACGCCGACCGGATCATCGTGCTGGACGAGGGCCAGGTCGTGGGCGAGGGACGCCACCACGAGCTGATGGCCGACAACGAGACCTACCGGGAGATCGTGCTCTCCCAGCTGACGGAGGCGGAGGCCGCATGAGCGGGCCCGGAGGACGGATGATGATGGGGCCGGCCGAGCGGTCCATGGATTTCAAGGGCTCGGGCAAGCGGCTGCTGAGCCAGATCGCGCACGACCGGGTCAAGTTGTGGGGCATGGTCGTCGCCGTCGTCGGCAGCGTCGGCTGCTCGGTCGTCGGTCCGAAGATCCTCGGCGAGGCGACCGACCTGGTGTTCGCGGGGATCGTCGGCCGGCAGATGCCGGCCGGGATCACCAAGGAGCAGGCGCTGGACGGTCTGCGCGCCAAGGGCGAGGGCGGGATGGCGGACATGCTGTCCGGCACCGACTTCACCCCCGGCGAGGGCATCGACTTCGGTGCCGTCGGGGTCGTGGCGATCTGGGCACTGGTGGTCTTCACCCTCGCCGGCCTGCTGATGCTGGTCGCGACGCGGCTGTCGAACCACATCATGAACGGCACCGTGTACCGGCTGCGCGAGGAGCTGCAGGCGAAGCTGTCGCGGCTGCCGCTGTCCTACTTCGACCGGCAGAAGCGCGGTGAGGTGCTCAGCCGGGCCACCAACGACATCGACAACATCGGGCAGACGCTCCAGCAGACGATGGGCCAGCTGCTCAACTCGCTGCTGACGATCGTCGGCGTGCTGGCGATGATGTTCTGGATCTCCCCGCTGCTGGCGCTGGTCGCGCTGGTGACCATCCCGGTGTCGGTCTTCGTCGCGGCGAAGATCGGCAAGAAGTCGCAGCCGCAGTTCGTTGCGCAGTGGAAGTCGACGGGTGCGCTGAACGCGCACGTCGAGGAGATGTACTCGGGCCACACGCTGGTGAAGGTGTTCGGCCGGCAGAAGGAGTCCGCGGCGGTCTTCGCCGAGCAGAACGAGGCGCTGTACCGGGCCTCGTTCAAGGCGCAGCTGGTCAGCGGGATCATGCAGCCGGTGATGTTCTTCATCTCGAACATCAACTACGTGCTGGTGGCGGTCGTCGGTGGTCTGCGGGTGGCCTCGGGCAGCCTGTCGATCGGTGACGTGCAGGCCTTCATCCAGTACTCGCGCCAGTTCTCGATGCCGCTGACGCAGGTCGCCTCGATGGCGAACCTGGTGCAGTCCGGTGTCGCCTCGGCGGAGCGGGTCTACGAGCTGCTCGACGCGCAGGAGCAGGAGCCGGACGCCGAGGTTCCCGAGCGTCCGGAGCGGATCCGCGGCCAGGTCACCCTCGACAAGGTGGCCTTCCGCTACGAGCCGGACAAGCCGCTGATCGAGAACCTGTCGCTGACGGTCGAGCCCGGCCACACGGTCGCGATCGTCGGCCCGACGGGCGCCGGCAAGACCACGCTGGTGAACCTGCTGATGCGGTTCTACGAGGTCACGGGCGGCGAGATCGCCCTGGACGGGGTGGACATCGCGAAGATGACCCGCGAGGAACTGCGCGGCGGCATCGGCATGGTGCTCCAGGACACCTGGCTGTTCGGCGGGACCATCGCGCAGAACATCGCCTACGGCGCCGCCCGCGAGGTCACGCGCGCCGAGATCGAGGAAGCGGCGCGCGCCGCCCACGCGGACCGGTTCATCCGCACCCTGCCCGACGGCTACGACACCGTGCTGGACGAGGAGGGCGCGGGCGTCAGCGCGGGCGAGAAGCAGCTGATCACCATCGCCCGGGCGTTCCTGTCGGACCCGGTGATCCTGGTCCTCGACGAGGCGACGAGCTCGGTCGACACCCGTACCGAGGTACTGATCCAGAAGGCGATGGCCCGCCTGGCACACGGCCGTACGTCCTTCGTGATCGCGCACCGGCTGTCCACCATCCGCGACGCGGACGTCATCCTCGTCATGGAGAACGGCTCGATCGTCGAGCAGGGCACCCACGAGGAACTGCTCGACGCGCACGGCGCCTACGCCCGCCTGTACGCGGCACAGTTCGCACAGGCCGTGGCCGAGGTCGACTAGCGTCGGCGTGCCGGCTTGCTGTGGGGGTGCCCTCCGTACGGGGGGCACCCCTTCTCCGTACCGGTCCGCGGTCTCCGGTCTCCGGTCTGCGATCTCCGGTCTGCGGTCTCCGGTCTCCCGGCTCAGTCCAGGTAGCCGCGGAGCTGGTCGGCGAAGGCGTGGTCGCGCAGCTTGTTGAGCGTCTTGGACTCGATCTGCCGGATCCGTTCGCGGGTCACGCCGAAGATCCGCCCGATCTCCTCCAGGGTGCGGGGCCTGCCGTCGGCCAGGCCGTAGCGCAGCTGCACGACCTTGCGCTCGCGCTCGCCGAGCGTGGACAGCACCGCTTCCAGGTGCTCGCGGAGCAGGAAGAACGCGGCGGACTCCATGGGCGAGGCGGCGTCCCCGTCCTCGATCAGGTCGCCGAGGGCGACGTCGTCCTCCTCGCCGACCGGTGCGTGGAGCGAGACGGGCTCCTGGGCGAGGCGCAGCACCTCCAGTACCCGCTCGGGGGTCAGCTCCAGGTGGACGGCGACCTCTTCGGCGGTGGGCTCGTACCCGCGCTCTTGCAGCATGCGGCGCTGGACGCGCACGACGCGGTTGATCAGCTCGACGACGTGGACGGGCACGCGGATGGTGCGGGCCTGGTCGGCGAGGGCCCGCGACATCGCCTGCCGGATCCACCAGGTGGCGTAGGTGGAGAACTTGTAGCCGCGGGCGTAGTCGAACTTCTCGACGGCCCGGATGAGTCCGAGGTTCCCCTCCTGCACGAGGTCGAGCATGGTGAGCCCGCGGCCCACGTAGCGCTTCGCGACGGAGACGACGAGCCGGAGGTTCGACTCGATGAGGCGCCTCTTGGCCATCCGGCCCATGACGACGAGCTTGTCGAGGTCGAGGGCGAGCCGCAGGTCGAGGTCGGGGGTGTTGCCCAGCTTCTCCTCGGCGAACAGGCCGGCTTCGACCCGGCGCGCGAGCTCGACCTCCTCGGCGGCGGACAGCAGCGGGATCCTGCCTATCTCGCGCAGGTACTGGCGGAACAAGTCGGCGGAAGGGCCCGCTCCGCCGGTGTCGGCGCGCCGGCGCGGCTCGGGCACCTGCTCGGCGAGCTCCAGTACCTCGGGCTCTTCGGGCTCCTCGTCCACGGCGTCGACCTCGGGTTCTTCACCCACGGTGGCCTCGGTGTCTTGGACGGGCGGGCTCACGTTGACGGTCAGGATCTGGGTCTGCACGGGGGCGACCTCCAGGGCTCCGAGGACGGGGGCACCGCACTTCAGTGTGGGGTACGACACATCGCTGCCACGAGGGGCGTGCGAGCACTTTCTGAGCCGGTGCGTGACCGGATGGTTACCCCCCGCCGGGAATCCCGATGCGGATCGGACGCATGTCCGAGAAGATCGACGCCATGTCCGCGTACGAAACCCAGGTCACGGTGCGCCGCATCCGCGGACGCCGCTGCGCGGAGCGGCTGTTGGCCGCGCCGGCATCGGCCTTCGGCCGGCGGAACTGACCGTCGCCGCGCTCAGGCGGGCTCGACGCGGACCGCGCAGACCTTGAACTCCGGCATGCGGGAGACCGGGTCGAGGGCCGGGTTGGTCAGGGTGTTGGCACGGCCCTCGCCCGGCCAGTGGAACGGCATGAAGACCGTGTCCGCGCGGATGGTGTCCGTGATGCGTGCCGGGGCCACGGCACGGCCGCGGCGGGAGACGACCGCGAGCGGGGCTCCCTCGACCGCGCCGATACGGGTCGCGAGGCGCGGGTGGAGTTCCACGAAGGGGCCGGGGGCGGCGGCGTTGAGCTCGTCCACGCGGCGGGTCTGGGCACCCGACTGGTACTGGGCGACCACGCGGCCGGTGGTGAGCAGGACCGGGTACTCGGCGTCCGGGACCTCGGCCGCGTCGCGGTGGGAGACGGGGGCGAAGCGGGCCCGGCCGTCGTCGGTGGCGAAGCGGTCCAGGAAGAGGCGCGGGGTGCCGGCGTGGGATTCGTCCGGGCAGGGCCAGAAGACGCCCTGCTCGGCTTCGATGCGGGCGTAGGAGATGCCCGAGTAGTCCGCCGGGCCGCCGGCCGAGGCGCGGCGGAGCTCCTCGAAGACCTCCTGGGGGTCGGTCGGGAAGCCCTTCTCGATGCCGAGGCGGGTGGCGAGGCCGTGCAGGACGTCCAGGTCGGTGCGCACCCCCGGCGGCGGGGGCAGGGCCCGGCGGCGCAGCAGGACCCTGCCCTCCAGGTTGGTGGTGGTCCCGGTCTCCTCCGCCCACTGGGCGACGGGGAGGACCACGTCCGCGAGGGCTGCCGTCTCGGAGAGGACCACGTCCGCCACCGCCAGGAAGTCCAGGGAGCGGATGCGGTCTTCGACGTGGGCGGCGCGGGGGGCCGAGACCACCGGGTTGGAGCCCATGAGGAGGAGGGCCTTCACCTCCGTGCCGAGGGCGTCGAGGAGTTCGTACGCGCTGCGGCCGGGCCCGGGCAGGCTGTCGGGGTCGACGCCCCAGACACCGGCGACGTGCGCCCGCGCGGCCGGGTCGGTGAGTTTGCGGTAGCCGGGGAGCTGGTCGGCCTTCTGGCCGTGCTCGCGGCCGCCCTGGCCGTTGCCCTGGCCGGTGAGGCAGCCGTACCCGGAGAGCGGGCGGCCGGCGCGGCCGGTGGCGAGGCAGAGGTTGATCCACGCGCCGACGGTGTCGGTGCCCTTGGACTGCTGCTCGGGCCCGCGGGCGGTGAGGACCATCGCGGAAGGCTGTGCGCAGAACAGGGCGACGGCCTCGCGGAGTTTGGGTACGGGCACGCCGGTGATCCGTTCCACCAGCTCCGGCCAGTGCGCCATGGCCGCGGCCCGGGCCCGTGCCCAGCCGGTGGTGCGCTCGGCGATGAACTCCTCGTCGGTGCGTCCCTCGGCGACGACCAGGTGCAGCAGGCCGAGGGCCAGGGCGAGGTCCGTCCCGGGGCGCGGTGCCAGGTGCAGGTCGGCCTGCTCGGCGGTGCGGGTCCGGCGCGGGTCGACGACGATCAGCGTGCCGCCGTTCGCCTTGAGTCCGGTGAGGTAGCGCAGGGCGGGCGGCATGGTCTCGGCCGGGTTCGAGCCGACGAGGATGACGCAGCCGGTCCGCGGGATGTCCTCCAGGGGGAAGGGGAGTCCGCGGTCCAGCCCGAAGGCCCGCTGGTGGGCGGCGGCGGCCGAGGACATGCAGAAGCGGCCGTTGTAGTCGATCTGCGAGGTCCGCAGGGCGACGCGGGCGAACTTGCCGAGCGCGTAGGCCTTCTCGTTGGTCAGCCCGCCGCCCCCGAACACCCCGACCGCGTCGGGTCCGTGCGTACGGCCCGTGCGGGCGAGGCCCGCGGCGACGGCGTCGAGGGCCTCCTCCCAGGTGGCCGGCTCCAGCGCTCCGGTGGCGTGGGTGCGGACGAGCGGTCCGGTCAGGCGCACCCGGGAGGAGAGCACGGCGGGGGCGGTCCGCCCCTTGCCGCACAGCGCGCCCCGGTTCACGGGGAAGTCGGCCCGCTCCTCCACCGCCACGCTCGCGCCGCCCGGCTCAGGGCGGAGGTTCATCCCGCACTGCAGCGCGCAGTACGGGCAGTGCGTGGCGGTGGCGGAATCCGGGGTGCGCATACGGCCCAGCCTGCGCGGTCGGTGTTACGCCGGCCGCAGCCCCCGGTTACGCCTCTCGTACGGCCACCTCAGCGCGACCGTCGGGGTCCGGTGAGGGCAGGCGGAACTCGGGCCGGTACAGGACCTCCCCGTACACGATGCGGCTCCCTACGACGTCGAGGACGAGGTACCCGTCGTCGGCCGGCAGCGGCACGCAGCGGTGGCCGGGCCCGTACGGGGTTCCGCGCGGGTGCGGCGCGGTCCGGATGCTCGGGCAGAAGTCGTCCCCGCAGCCGCAATCGGCCCGTACGGGGCGCGCGAATTTCAGCGCCGGCTGCGGACAGGCCGACGGGCCGAGCCCCATGGTCCGTCCGGCCGGGCGCGGGTCAGGGGGTCGTCGGGGGCTTCGGCGGGCCGGCCGTCCAGCCGCCGTCCACCGCCAGTTCGGCGCCGGTCATGTACGCGGCGGCGTCGGAGAGGAGGAAGGCGACCGCCGCGGCTGTCTCCTCGGGGGCGCCGACGCGGCCCATCGGGGCTCCGGGGAAGCGGCCCTCGCCGGGCTGGATGCCGATCGGCGCCGTCATCGGGGTCAGCGTCATGCCCGGGTGCACGGAGTTGACGCGGATCCCCGCCTCCGCGAGCTCGACCGCGCCGATCTTCGACAGACCGCGCACACCCCACTTGGAGGCCCCGTACCCGGCGGTGAGCGCCAGGCCGGTGAGCCCGGCTGCGGAGGAGATGTTGACGATGGAGCCGCCGCCGTTCGCCCGCAGCAGCGGTATCGCGGCCTTGATGCCGATGAAGGTGCCGACCAGGTTGATCTCGACGACCTGCCGGAAGTGCTCGACGCTCTCGTGCTCCAGGAGCCGGCCGGTGGCTATGCCCGCGTTGTTGACGAGCCCGTCGATCCGGCCGAACTCGGCCACCGCGTGGTCGAGGGCGGCCTGCCAGTCGGCCTCGCTCGTGACGTCGTGCCGCAGGAACCGGGCCGCGCCGCCGAGCTCCGCCGCCGTCCGCGCACCCTCCGCCTCCAGCACATCGGTGATCAGTACGCTGCCGCCCCCGTCCACGACGGCCCGCGCGGCCGCCGCGCCCAGCCCGCGCGCTCCCCCGGTGATGACGACGGCCTTGCCGGTCAGATCCACAACAGCCACGTTCCGCACCCCTCACGAAGCCATATGACTAATCGGCATACCCGGCCGACGGTGCGTCAGTCTGCCAGAGCCCCCAGGACCCGCGTCACCCCCTGCTCCTTCGGCCCCAGGAACCGCGGCTCCGGCTTGAAGGCCGCGTCCAGTGCCGCCTTGCCCGCCGCGAAGACCTCGCGCGTGCCGCCGTAGTACCAGGTCGCATCGTGCTCGTCGTCCACACCGACCCCGTACGAGTCCAGGCCCGCCGCATCGCACAGCGCCACGGCCCGGCGTATGTGGAAGCCCTGGCTGATCAGCACCGCCCGCTTCACCCCGAAGATCTCCTTGGCCCGGACACAGGAGTCCCACGTGTCGAACCCGGCGAAGTCGCTGACCACGCGGTCACCCGGCACCCCGTGGGCCGTCAGGTACGTCCGCATCGCGTCGGGCTCGTCGTACTCGGTGCGGCTGTTGTCCCCGGTGACGAGCACGACCTTGACCTTGCCCGTGCGGTACAGCTCCACCGCCGCGTCGAGCCGTCTGGCCAGATACGGGGTCGGCTTCCCGTTCCACAGCCCCGCCCCGAACACCACCGCGACCTCGGCGGACGGCGCGTCGGCCGTGCTCCGCAGCCGGTCCGCGGCCGCCGCGTGCGTCCACGCCGAGGGCAGCAGGAACAGCACGCACCCGGCCACCACCGCCTGGACGGCCCGCCGCCGCCCCGCCACCGTCCTCATCCAGCCCGGCATCAGCTTCGGCTTCCGCTTCATGGTCGATCCCCCCGTTGCGCCACACGTCGTTCGCACACATTGACGATCTACGCCCGCACCCCAGTTCCCCGCCCCCCGCCTTTCACTCGTACGAATGAGCGGGTGAGCTCCCGGTAAACACCCGTCACCCCTGCGCAACGCCACCGACATCTGCACCCCGCAGGATCGGTTCATGACGGAGCTGGTGCACCCTCCCGAGTCCCTGTCCCTCCCCTTTCCCTCCGCCACCGCCACGGAGCTGCTGACCCGGATATCCACCCAACTCGGCACGCAGCTCAGCGGATTGCGCCCGTGGCGCCCGGCGGGGGGCCGGTCCGACGGAGCCCCCGCATGCAGCCCACCCTCGTCGCCGTCGCCCACGGCAGCCGCGACCCCCGCGCCCTCCCCGCCGCCTCGGCCCTCCTCGACCGGATCCGCGAGCTCCGCCCCCGCCTCGACGTCCGGCTCGGCCACATCGAGCTGAACCGGCCCCTGCTCGGCGAGACCCTCCGCGGCGCCACCGGCGCGGCCGTGCTCGTCCCGCTGCTCCTGGGCCGCGGCCACCACGTCAAGCGGGACCTCCCCGCGGCCGCCGCCCGCGCCGCCCACCTCGACACCCGCGTCGCCGCCCCGCTCGGCCCGCATCCGCTGCTGGTCGAGGCCCTGTACGAGCGGCTCCTGGAGGCCGGCTGGACCCCCGGCGCGGGCACGGCCGTCGTCCTCGCCGCCGCAGGCTCCCGCGACCCCGACTCGGCGGCCGACACCCGCCGCACCGCCGCCCTGCTCTCCGAACGCCTCGACGGCGCGGCCGTCGTACCGGCCTACGCCTCCGCGGCCGCCCCGACCGTCCCCGACGCCGTCCGCGCCCTCACCGCCCGCGGCCACCACCGGATCGCGGTGGCCTCGTACTTCACCGCCCCCGGCCGCTTCGCCACGCAGTGCGCCGCCGCCGCGCCGGGGCCTGCCGCCGCCCCGCTCGGCGACCACCCGGCCCTGGCCCGCCTCGTGCTCCAGCGCTACGACGAGGCCCTGGCACGGCAGCTCACCCCCCTGCCCGCCCCGGCCCCCCTGAAACTGGCCACCGCATAAAGACCGCGTTGGCGCCTATTGCTCAGATTGGTCGCATTGTCGGTGTTCCCGGTTACCGTCTGAGCATGGAAGGCATGGAACGCACCGGCACCACACCCGTCCCGCACCCCGGCCCGGACGCCCCCGGCGCCCCGTACGACGCGTCCGACACCGAGCGCTGGGCTGCCGAGCCCGACAAACGCCCGGGCCGGACCGCCTTCCAGCGCGACCGGGCCCGCGTCCTGCACTCCGCCGCGCTGCGCCGCCTCGCCGGGAAGACCCAGGTGGTCACCCCCGGCAGCCGCTCGTACGACTGGGACGCCAGCCCCCGCACCCGCCTGACGCACTCCCTGGAGTGCGCCCAGGTCGGCCGCGAGCTCGGCGCGGCCCTCGGCTGCGATCCCGACCTGGTCGAGGCCGCCTGCCTCTCGCACGACATGGGCCACCCGCCCTTCGGGCACAACGGCGAGGAGGTGCTGAACGAGTTCGCCAAGGACTGCGGCGGCTTCGAGGGCAACGCCCAGTCGCTGCGCCTGCTGACCCGCCTGGAGCCGAAGCGGTTCGTGCCCGACCCGGCCACCGGCGAGCTCGCGAGCGTCGGCCTCAACCTCACCCGCGCCTGCCTGGACGCCGCCACCAAGTACCCCTGGGCCCGCGGCGGCCACCCCACCGATCCCGACTCGGTCAAGTTCGGCGCGTACGAGGACGACCTGCCGGTCTTCGAGTGGCTGCGGCGCGGCGCGCCCGCCGACCGCAAGTGCTTCGAGGCCCAGGTGATGGACTGGTCGGACGACGTCGCGTACTCCGTCCACGACTTCGAGGACGGGCTGCACGCCGGGCACCTCGACCCCAACCTCCTCTTCGCCGAGCCCGAGCGCACCGCCATCTGGCAGGTCGCGATCGGCCGGTACGTGCCGGCCGACACGGAGCCGGAGGAGCTGCGCGAGGCGCTCGACCGGCTGATGGAACAGGAGTGGTGGCCGCACGGGTACGACGGGTCAGCCGTCGCCCAGGCCCGCCTCAAGGACGCCACCAGCCAGCTGATCGGCCGCTTCTGCCTGGCCGCCGAGGGCGCCACCCGCGAGGCGTACGGCTCCGGCCGGCTGACCCGGTACGCGGCCGAGCTGGTCGTCCCGCGCGAGGCGCGCAACGAGTGCGCGGTCCTCAAGGCAGTGGCCGACCTGTACGTGATGCAGCGCGACGAGCAGGAGCGGCTCCGCGCCGACCAGCGCATCGTCCTGGCCGAACTCGCCGAGGCCCTGAGCGCCCGCGCCCCCGAGGGGCTGGACCCGCAGTTCCGGGCGATCTTCGACGCCGCGCCCGACGACAGGGCGCGCAAACGGGCGGTCATCGACCAGATCGCGGCGCTCACGGACGCCTCCGCGCGCTCCCTGCACGCCCGGCTCACACGGCGCGCGCGCCGTGCGGTCGGGTGAGCCGATCGGGCCATTCCCCCTTCACGCGGCAGGCTCAGTGCGGGACGCTCGCATGTGGTCGCATGTGGCGGAGAGGTTATGAGGAGGCATCAGGTGGTCGACGCACACCGGACATTCGTCATCGTCGGCGCGGGGCTCGCCGGGGCCAAGGCGGCGGAGACGCTGAGGTCCGAGGGGTTCACGGGGCGGGTGATCCTGGTCGGCGACGAGCGCGACCACCCCTACGAACGGCCCCCGCTGTCCAAGGGGTACCTCCAGGGCAAGGAGGAGCGCGACAGCGTCTTCGTGCACGAGCCGTCCTGGTACGCGAAGGCCGACATCGAGCTGCACCTCGGCCAGCCCGCGGTCCAGCTGGACCGGGAGGCCCGCAAGGTGGTCCTCGGTGACGGAACGGCGCTGCACTACGACAAGCTGCTGCTCGCCACCGGGGCCGAACCGCGCCGCCTCGACATCCCGGGCACGGGCCTGGCCGGGGTGCACCACCTGCGCCGGCTCGCCCATGCCGAGCGGCTGAAGGGCGTACTGGCCACCCTCGGCCGGGACAACGGGCACCTGCTGATCGCGGGCGCCGGGTGGATCGGCCTGGAGGTCGCCGCCGCGGCCCGCGGGTACGGGGCCGAGGTCACCGTGGTCGAGCCGCTGTCGACCCCGCTGCACGCGGTGCTCGGTCCGGAGATCGGCCGGCTCTTCGGAGACCTGCACGCGGATCACGGGGTCCGCTTCCACTTCGGCGCGCGGCTCACCGAGATCGTCGGGCACGACGGCATGGTGCTCGCGGCCCGGACCGACGACGGGGAGGAGCACCCGGCGCACGCCGTGCTCTCGGCGATCGGGGCGGCGCCGCGGACCGCGCTCGCCGAGACCTCCGGGCTGGCCCTGGTCGACCGGCAGCACGGCGGCGGCATCGCCGTGGACGCCTCGCTGCGGACCAGCGACCCGGACGTGTTCGCCGTCGGGGACGTGGCCGCCGCGCACCACCCGCTGCTCGGCACCCGGCTGCGGGTCGAGCACTGGGCGAACGCGCTCAACGGCGGCCCGGCCGCGGCGCGGGCGATGCTGGGCCAGGAGGTCTCGTACGACCGGGTGCCGTACTTCTTCTCCGACCAGTACGACGTGGGCCTGGAGTACTCCGGGTACGCCCCGGCCGGCGGCTACGACCAGGTGCTGATCCGCGGCGACGTGGCCAAGCGGGAGTTCATCGCCTTCTGGCTGGCGGACGGGCGGGTGCTGGCCGGGATGAACGTGAATGTGTGGGATGTCACCGAGCACATCCAGGCCCTGATCCGGTCCAAGGCGCCGGTCAACCGCGAGGCCCTGTCGGACCCGTCGGTTCCGCTTGACTCCCTGGTGGAGGCGCAGGGGGCCTGACGGCTGCGGCAGGGGGCCTGACGGGTTCGTGGGCGCCCGGCCGTAGACTTCACGGGTGGCAGGACGGATCAACGACGACGATGTGAAGGCGGTACGGGACGCGGTCCCGATCGACGCCGTGGTCTCCGACTACCTCCAGCTCCGCAACGCGGGCGGCGGCAACCTCAAGGGCCTCTGCCCCTTCCACGACGAGAAGTCCCCGTCCTTCCAGGTCAGCCCCAGCAAGGGTCTCTACCACTGCTTCGGCTGCCAGGCGGGCGGGGACACCCTCGACTTCATCATGAAGATCGACCACCTGTCGTTCTCGGAGGCCGTCGAGCGCCTCGCCGGACAGGCCGGCATCACGCTCCGGTACGAGGAGGGCGGGTACAACGCCGGCACCAGCGGCCGCGGCGAGCGCATCCGGCTCGTCGAGGCCCACAAGGCGGCCGCCCAGTTCTACGTCGAGCAGCTGGACAGCGCCGAGGCGGAGATCGGCCGCAGGTTCCTCGCCGAGCGCGGCTTCGACCAGGCCGCGGCCGAGCACTTCAGCGTCGGGTACAGCCCGGCCGGCTGGGACCACCTGACCCGCTTCCTGCGCGGCAAGGGCTTCAGCGACAAGGAGCTGATCACCTCCGGCCTGGCCCAGGACAGCCGCAGCGGCAAGCCCATCGACCGCTTCCGCGGCCGCCTGATGTGGCCGATCCGCGACATCAGCGGCGAGGTGGTCGGTTTCGGCGCGCGCAAACTGCGCGACGACGACAACGGGCCGAAGTACCTGAACACGCCCGAGACGGCGATCTACAAGAAGTCCCAGGTGCTGTACGGCATCGACCTGGCGAAGAAGGAGATCGCGAAGACCTCGCGGGCCGTGGTGGTCGAGGGCTACACGGACGTGATGGCCTGCCACATGGCCGGGGTCACGACCGCGATCGCGACGTGCGGCACCGCCTTCGGCGGCGACCACATCAAGATCCTGCGCCGCCTGCTGATGGACAACGCGACCGCCGAAGTGATCTTCACCTTCGACGGCGACGCGGCCGGCCAGAAGGCCGCGCTCCGCGCCTTCGAGGACGACCAGAAGTTCGCCGCCGAAACCTCCATCACCATCGCCCCCGGCGGCATGGACCCGTGCGATCTGCGCCTGGCGCAGGGGGACGCGGCGGTGTCCGGGCTGGTGGAGGCCCGTACCCCGCTGTTCGAGTTCGCGCTGCGGCACATCGTGGCCCGGCACAACCTGGAGAACCCGGCGGGCCGGGCGGCCGCGCTGGACGAGGCGGCGCCGGTCGTCGCCAACATCAAGAACATCGCGATCCAGCACGAGTCGGCGGTCCAGCTGGCCGGGATGCTCGGCATCCGGGACGAGCAGTTCGTCGTCAAGCGGGTCGCGCAGCTGGCGCGCTGGGCGCGGGAGCGCGGCAACCAGCCCGGCGGGCAGCAGCAGGGCCGCGGCCGGTCGTCGCAGGCGTCCTCGTACGAGGGGGTCCCGGCGCCGAGCGCCGCCGTGGGCGGCGGGCCGGCGCTCAACCTGCGCAGCCCCGCGCACCGCACCGAGCGCGAGCTGCTCAAGCTGGCGCTCCAGCGGCCGGCCCTGGTCTCGCCGGCCTTCGACGCGTACGGGGTCGACGAGTTCACCGCCCCGCCGTACGCGGCGGTCCGCGAGGCCATCCAGGCCGCCGGCGGCGCGTCCCTGGGCACCGACGACTACCTGGCCCGGGTCCGTGACGCCGCGCCGAACGACACGGTCCGCGCGCTCGTCACCGAGCTGGCGGTCGAGGCCATCCACGCCAAGACGGTGGACGAGGTCTACGCCGGAGTCCAGCTGGTCCAGGTCCGGCTGCGCGCGGTCGACCGCCGGGTCCACGAGATCCAGGGCACGATGTCGCGCCTGGGCACCCAGGCCCCGCCGGAGCAGCTGGCGGCGGTCCAGGAGGAACTCTGGGTCCTCCAGCAGTACGGGCAGCGCCTGCGCAACCGCGGCGCCGAAGGCCTGTAGTCCCCCGCAGGACTACCTCCGCCTGAACCAGTCGCCGCTCGGTATCTCGGTGCCCGACTCGCGCAGCGTGCGGGCCAGCAGCGGGGCCGCCAGGTAGACCCAGGCGGGGGTTCGGGTGCCGTCCGGGCGGACCGCGTCCCGGCGGACCCGGTCGTAGACGTTCAGCGGCCGGTCGGGGCCGTGGTACTCCTCCAGCCGGTCCAGTTCGGCCAGCAGCCCCCCGTACGCGCCGGGCGCCGCGGTGACCAGCTCGCCGACGATCTCCGATCCCGGGTGCGGGACGGCGTACGGGTAGCCGGGGCCGTCGTACAGGAGCGCGTCCGGGAGCCGGGCGGGCTCCTCGGCGGCCGTGCGGCCCCGCAGGAACAGGTCGTGGTTGACCTCCCCCGGGCGCAGGGTCCCGTACACGAAGAAGGGGAGCGGCGGCTGCGCGGACGGTGGCGGCTGCGGCCGATCGGCTGATGTCACGGGGGCCCTCCCTCGGGTACGGCGGACAGCGCGCGGTCCGGGACTTTGGTCCCGAGTCTGCCTGCCTCCCACCACCGTACGCACCGCTGTTACACAACCTCCCGGTGCCCGTGATCGTCGCCGTCTACCGTCGGTTCGTCCCGCCTCAGACCCCTTTGGCTCCTCATGACGCGACCCATTCGCCAGCTCACCGCCGCCCTCCTGTGCGCCGCCACGTGCGCGCTCGCCGTCGGCGGCTGCTCCGCGCCCGGAGGGCTCGGCGCCGGCGAGCCCGCGCCGCCCGTGTCGGCCCAGCCGCGGCCCGAGTCGCTCTGGCCGCTGTGGACCGACCACTCCGTCTCGGGGCCGGGCAAACCGGTCGGCACCCGCGAGCCCCCGCCACAGCCGCTGAAGAACGCGCCCGAGGTGGGGGCCGGCGGACTGCCCGCGGTGAACGTGCAGGAGGTCGTGCGCGCCGACAAGCAGATGAAGGCGTTCGCGGCGAAGGGCTGGATCGACGCGCCCGGCAAGGTCGGCATGCGCCCGCCCGTCTTCCGCGACCTCACGGGCGACGGGAAGCAGGAGCTGATCGTCGCCGCCGACGCGGAGACGGGGCGCACCGCACTGACCGTGTACACCGCCGACGGGACCCGGATCGTCCCCATCCTGTTCACCGTCGGCCGGCGGTTGGCCGTCGAGACCATCGGCGGTGACCTGCTGCTGCGCACCGCCGCCGACGACGGCTCCGAACAGGCCGTCCGCTACCACTGGGACGGCGAGCGGATGAAGGTCGTCAGCGACGAACGGCGGTACAGCAAGTCCCTGCCGGGCTGCGACAGCGAGCAGACCCCGCAGCCGAAGCGCACCGACCGGTACGGCCAGGTGTGCGAGTGAGGCCCGTCCTGATCCGCTGCCGCCACCTCCTCCAGGCCCTCGGCCTGCGCTGGAAGATCTCGATCCTGCTCGCCGCCGGCTGTTCGCTGGTCGCGGTGACCATCGGCGTACTGATCCACGAGGCGCGGGCCGACCAGGTGGGCGACGCCGCCCGGGAGAGCGCGCTCGCGCAGCTGATCCGGGTGCGCCAGGTGTACGAGCTCACCGGCCGGCTGGACGAGGACAAGGTCGGCGAGGCCGACGCGTGGATCGACTGCCCGGGGCTGCCGGGGCCGCTGCGCCGGGCGGCCCTGGCGGGGCAGCGCACCACCTACCTCGACCTTTCCGGGCCGGATCCGGCGGTGTGGGCGGCGCGCCCGGTCGGCGGCGACCACGTGCTGTCCGTACGGCGTTCGCTGGTCGGCGAACAGGCCGAACTGGTCGAACTGGACCAGCAGCTGGTGGCCTACGGGGCCGGGGTCGTGACGCTCGCGGCGATCGCCGGGGCGCTGCTGGCGAGCCGGCTGAGCAAGGACCTGCGCACGGCGGCCGAGACGGCCCGCCGGATCAGCGAGGGCGAACTGGACGCGCGGATCGGGGCGTCGGGCGTTCCCGGGACCCGGAACGAGGTCGCCGAGCTGTCCTCGGCGGTGGACACCATGGCGGCCAGTCTCCAGCAGCGGCTGGAGGCTGAGCAGCGGTTCACGGCCGATGTGGCGCACGAGCTGCGGACCCCGCTGACGGGGCTGCACACCGCGGCCGAGCTGCTGCCGGCGGGGCGGCCCACCGAGCTGGTCCGGGACCGGGTCGCGGCGTTGCGGACGCTGACCGAGGACCTGTTGGAAGTGGCGCGGCTGGACGCGCGCCGGGAGGAGGCGCAGCCGGCGGCGCACGCGCTGGGTCCGCTCGTCGCGGCGATCGTGCGCCGGTCGGGGGTGACGGCGGAGGTGCTCGGCGCGGACTGCCCGGCGGTGGTCCGTACGGATGCCCGGCGCCTGGAGCGGATCCTGACGAACCTGCTGGTCAACGCCCGTCGGCACGGCGGGGAGCCGGTCACGGTGACGGTCTCCCGGAACACGGTGACGGTACGGGACCGCGGTCCCGGCTTCCCGGCGAAGCTGCTGCGGGAGGGGCCGCAGCGGTTCCTGACGGGTGCGGCCGAGCGGGGCCAGGGGACGGGGCTGGGCCTGACCATCGCGTTCGGCCAGGCGCGGGTGATCGGGGCGCGGGTGACCCTGTCGAACCCGGCTCCGGCGGGCGCGGCGGCGACGGTGACGCTGCCCGCGGGGTGAGCCGGGGCGGGGCGGCGCCGGGCGGGGCCGGGCGGGGCGGCGCCGGACCCCCGGCCGGGGACCGGCCCGGGGTCCGGCTCACCCGGACGGCGCGGCGCCCCCAATGGCCGAAGGTGGGGCCGTGACCTGCGACAACGGCAGCCGCCGGAGCTTATCTGACGGAACATCAGCAGGCGCTCCCCGGCCGGGCCGGGTTTCCTCGGGAACACGACCCCGTGTCTCCAGGAGCCCCCATGCGCCGACGCACCGCCCACGTGCTCACCGCCACCGCGCTGACCGCCGCCGCGTTCACGGGCCCGGTCGCCGGGGCGGTCGCCGCCGCGGAGCTCGGCACGGCGGGCTTCGCGCCCGGCGACTTCGCGAAGCTGGAGATTTGGCCGAAAACAGCTGCTCCCGGGGCCAGTATCACCGTGAACACCACCGCCTGCGGCGCGGGCAGCCACGCCGACGGCGATGCCACCACGGTCGGCGGCGGCCGCTTCAAGCTGGTCCCCGGCACCCACAAAGAGGTGGTCATCGGGCAGTTCCAGATCGCCCGGGACCTCCGCCCGGGCACCTACAACATCGGCGCGACCTGCGCCGACGGCAAGTTCGCCACCGGCGACCTGGTCGTCACCGAACGCGGCCCCAAGGGCCACGTCCGCACCGGGGTGGGTGGCGGGACGACCACCACCGTCGACCCCACCAAGATCACGGCGGGAGCGGTCGTGCTGGCCGCGGCCGCCGTGGGCGGTACCTGGCTCCTGCGTCGCCGGGCGAGCGGCACGCGGAGCTGACGGGCGCCCACCGCGGCTTCGGCCGCGGTCCGACCGGTACCGTCCCCCGTCGCCCGCCCCGCGAGGTCCCCCCCCCGTTCGCGGGGCCGGGCGACGGCCTGCCACACGGAACACGGCCCCGGACCGTGCCCCGGACCGGACTCGGACCAGGACCCGGACCGGGACCTCGGACCAGGACCCGGACTCGGACTCGGAACACACCGCCAGGGGGCACCCATGGGCAGAGGCCAGGCCGGCCGCGGCGGGCTCGTCGCGCTCGCCGCCTGCGTCGGCATCTGGCTCGTCGGCAGCGGCTCCGGCCAGTCCGTCGGCCCCCCGCTGCCCTCCCCCGCGGACGCACTGGGCACGCAGGCGCACTACCCCGGCAGCATCGACCCGCTCCCCGGATCCCCGCCGGCCCGCATCCGGATCCCGTCCATCCGGGTCGACGCCCCGCTGACCGGGCTGGGCCTCGGTCCCGACGGCAGCATCGAGGTACCGCCGCCCGCCCGCCGCGACCTGGCGGGCTGGTACCGCGACGGCACCACCCCCGGCGCGGTCGGCACCGCCGTCGTCGTCGGCCACGTCGACCACGCCACCGGCCCGGCGGTCTTCTACCACCTCGGCGCGCTGCACCGCGGAGCCGCGATCGAGGTGCCGCGCGCGGACGGACGTACGGCCGTGTTCACCGTCCACGCGGTCGAGGTCTACGAGGCCGACCGCTTCCCCGACTCCCGCGTGTACGGGCCCTCGCCACGCGCCGAGCTCCGCGTGATCACCTGCGGCGGGGGCTTCTCGCCGCGCACCGGCTACCAGGGCAACGTGGTCGTCTTCGCCCACCTCACCGGCACGTACTAGGGGTGTCCGGTGCCGTCAGCCCCACTGCTCCAGACCGAGCTTGACCACCAGCGCGGCGACCACCGTCAGCAGCACGCCGCGTACGAACCCGCTGCCCTTCTTCAGCGCCATCCGGGCTCCGACCATGCCCCCGGCCAGGTTGAAGGCCGCCATCAGCGCGGCCAGCTGCCACAGCACCATGCCCTGGTAGGCGAACATCGCGAGCGCCCCGGCGTTCGTGCAGCAGTTGACGATCTTGGCGGTCGCGGAGGCCGTGACCAGGTCGAGGTGGAGCAGCGCGGTCAGGGCGAGCACCAGGAAGGTGCCGGTGCCGGGCCCGATGAGCCCGTCGTAGAAGCCGATGCCCAGGCCGGCGAGCCCGATGGCGAGCAGCACCCGCTGCCGGCTGACGGGCGCGGTCGAGGGGGCGGTGCCGAAGCCCGGCTTGAAGATCACGACGGCCGCGACGACCACGAGCACGCCCATGATGAGCGGGCGCATGGTGTCCTTGCTGATCCCGCCCGCCAGCGCGGCGCCGCCCATGGAGCCGGCGAGCGCGGCGAGGCCGATGCGGACGGCGAGCTTCACGTCCACCGGCGCCTTGCGCGCGTACGTCACCGCCGCACCCGCGGTGCCGACGATGGCCACGGCCTTGTTGGTACCGAGGACGGCGGCGGGGTGGGCGTTCGGCAGGCCGAGCAGCAGGGCGGGCAGGAGCAGCAGTCCGCCGCCGCCCACCACCGCGTCGATCCAGCCGGCCGCGGCGGCGGCCACGCACAGCACGATGATCATGGTCGTTGATATGTCAGGCACGGCCACGACCCTATGGAGCCGATGGGTGCAGCAACCATCAATCGCCGGAAACTTGCGCAAAGGTTGAGCTTTGCCGGGCCGGCTCCCGGTCCGGGGCCACCGGGGCGGCCGGGTTCACGGTCGCCGTCAGCGCCGTCGCGGCCAGCACACTGGCCAGCCCGAGCCCGGCCGCGAGCCGCCGCGCGGGCGGTACGGCGGCCAGCGCGGCCACGCCCGCCCGCAGGGCGGAGGGCCGGCGCGGCTTGCGGTGCCGGGCCGCTGGGGTGGGGGCGGGGGCGGCCCCCACCGGTACGGACAGGGGGACGTGCAGCGGGTGGCGCATGGCGCGGCGGCCTCTCGGAATCACGTACGGGTCGGGGGTCGGGGGTCGGGGCCGGGCGTCGGCAAGGCGGGGCGTCGGCAAGGCGGGGCGTCGGCCGGGGCGGGTCAGAAGGTGAAGCACTCGGAGTGGATGCGTCCCGCCGGCACCCCGGCCCGCAGCAGCGCGCTCCGCGTCGCCTCGGCCATCCCCGGCGGCCCGCACAGGTAGACGTCGTGCTCGCTCAGGTCCGGCACCAGCGCGAGCAGCGCCTGCGGAGCCAGCGGATCGTAGGCGGCGTCGGAGGACCCGAGCAGGTAGTGCAGCCCGGCCCGCCGCTCGGCGGCGATGGCCTCCAGCTCGGACCGCAGCACCAGTTGCTCCGCGGCCCCGGCCCGGTAGAGCAGCGTGATCTCCCCCGGCCCGCCGGGCAGCGTCTCGAACAGCGCCCGCATCGGCGTGATGCCGACCCCGCCCGCGATGAGCAGCACCTTGGGCCGGGTCCGCCGGGCGGCGGTGAGCGCCCCGAACGGCCCGGTGGCGATGACCCTGGTCCCGGGGCGCAGCCGGCGGATCCGGCGGGAGTGCCCGCCGAGCGCCTTCACGGTGATCCGCAGGGCGTGGCCCTGGACCGGCGCGGACAGCGAGAACGGCAGGGCGGTGTGCCACAGCCGCCGCTACAAGAACCGCCAGCGCAGGAACTGGCCTGGCTCCGCGCGCAGTTCCGCCAGGTGCTGCCCGTACACGACGACGGAGACCACGCCGGGTCCCTCGACCCGCACCTCGGCCACCCGCAGGGCGTGCCGCAGGGCCTGCCGTACGGGGACCACGGCCCGGTACCAGACCAGCAGGACGGTGACGGTGGCGTGGGCGAGGGCCCAGAACCAGCCGGTCAGGACGAGATCGGGCCCGGCGAGCTGGTGGCAGAAGGCCAGGGAGGCGGCGAGATGGACGAGGAGGTGGACCCCGCGCCAGGTTTCGTGGCTGACCCGGCGGCGTACGGCCCGGGCGGAGCTCACCCCGACGGCGGCCAGCAGGGCCGTCCCGGCGAAGGCGGCGGCCACCGCCGGGTAGCCGAACAGCTCCCGGACGGCGGAGACCACGTCGACGCCCTCGTGGACGGCGTATCCGCACAGGGCGAAGAGGGCGTGCCCGAAGCAGAGCAGCAGCACGTGCCGGCCGCCCCGCGCGTGCCAGCGGGCGAGCCGGTCGGCGCCGACCCCGTGCTCGACGGAGGGCACCCGGGCCATCAGGAAGAGCAGTACGAGCACCCCGTACCCGGCGAGCAGCCCGGTGAGGTGGGCGGCGGTCGCGAAGAGGGCGTCGAGCCGCGCGGAAGGCCGCACCTGGGCCGCCCACAGCAGCGCCACCAGCCCCGCACCACCGAGCATCCCGCCCTTGACCCGCATCGCCGCATCTCGCACACGGAGCACGCTAAGGGCCCTCCGAACGCCGCCGACCTGCCCGAACGGATCCTTAAGCCGCCCTTGAGGGACGCCTCACCGACCCTTAACCCGGGCGCTGAGGTGCGCGTTCCGTCCGGGTAACAGCGGCGATGCGGCGGGGAAACAGCGGGCACGCACGCTCGTGCCATGACCTCGGAACAGCAGCGTGTGGTGGTGATCGGCGGCGGCCTCGCGGGCCTGCGGCTCGCCGCGCGGCTGGGCGCGAAGGACGGTGCGCGTACGGCGGTGACGGTCCTCGGCGAGGAGTCGCACGTTCCGTACAACCGGGTCCTGCTGGCGGAGGTCCTGGCGGGCCGGTACGCACCCGAGGTGACCGCCCTCCCGGACCCCGGTCCGGCGCTGCGCCGGGGCGTCCGAGCGGTCCGCGTCGACCGCGCCGACCGGACGGTCCACTGCGACGACGGCAGCACCGAGCGGTACGACACGCTGGTCCTGGCCACGGGCTCCAACGCGGTACTCCCGCCGCTGCGCGGGCTGTTCGAGCCGCGGGGGCGAGAACTCCCCGACGGGGTCCACGCGTTCCGCACCATGGACGACTGCCTCGCCCTGACGGCCGCGGTGTCCGGACGGCCCGGGGCCGGCTCCGGCGTCGGGTCCGGGGCCGGGTCCGAGGTGCGGTCCGGGGCCGGGTCCGAGGTGCGCGCGGTGGTGATCGGCGGCGGCCTCCTCGGCGTCTCCGCGGCCCGCGCCCTGGCCGAGCGCGGCGCCCAGGTGGTCCTGGCCCAGCAGGGCGAACGCCTGATGGAGCGCCAGCTGGACGCGGACGCCTCGGCGCTGCTGCACGCCCATCTGACCACCCTCGGCATCGAGATCCACACCCGGTGCCGGGTCCGCGGCCTGACGGCGACCCCGGCTCCGAGCCCTCGCCCCCGGCAGGACGCGGGCGGCCGGCGGGTCACCGGCGTCGAGTTCGCCGACGGCTACCGGCTCGATGCCGATGTCGTCGTGCTCGCCTGCGGAGTGCGGCCCCGGACCGGGCTCGCGCTCGCCGCCGGGCTCGACGTGCGCACCGGGATCGTCGTGGACGACCGGCTCCGGACCAGCGACCCCAGCATCCACGCCATCGGTGACTGCGCCGAGCACGCCGGCCGGGTGTACGGCCTCGCGGGACCCGCGCTGGAACAGGCCGACGCCCTCGCGGACCACCTCACGGGCCTCACCGCCCCCACCGCCACTCTCGGCACCACTGCCACCACCGCCCCCGGATACACCGGAACCCGCGCCCTCACCCGCCTCACCCTCGGCCCCGCCGCAGGCGCGGGCAGCGCTCCCGGCGGCCCCGGCCCGCTCGACCTCGCCGCCTTCGGCGAGACCACCCCGCTCCCCGGCGACGACGTGGTCCGCCTCGCCGACGCCACCCGCCGGACCTACCGGAAGGTCGTCGTCCGCGGCGACCGCCTCGTCGGCGGGGTCCTCCTCGGCGAACTCTCCACCGTGGGCGCCCTCGCCCGCAGCTGGGAGGACGCCGAGGCCCTCACCGACCTGTTCCACCTGCTCACCGACGACGGAGGCTCCTGATCATGGCCGCAGCCACGCCCACGCCCACCCCCGCCATCGTGCTCATCGGCCACGGCATGGTCGGCCAGCGCTACCTGGAGGCCCTCGCCGAGCGTGGGGCCACCGCCACGCACCGGATCACCGTGCTCTGCGAGGAGCCCCGGCCCGCCTACGACCGCGTACACCTCACCTCGTACTTCTCCGGCAGCACCCCCGAGGACCTCTCCCTCACCCCCGCCGGCTTCATGGAGCGGCACGGGATCGAACTGCACCTCGGCGACCCCGCCGAGAGCATCGACCGCGAGGCCCGCACCGTCACCTCCCGTTCGGGGCGGGTGGTCCCGTACGACGTGCTCGTCCTCGCGACCGGCAGCTACCCCTTCGTGCCGCCGGTCCCCGGCAAGGACGCCCCCGGCTGCTTCGTCTACCGCACCATCGAGGACCTGCTCGCGATCGAGGAGTACGCGAAGACCCTCACCAGCGGCGCGGTCGTCGGCGGCGGGCTCCTCGGGCTGGAGGCGGCCGGCGCCCTCCAGGGCCTTGGCCTCGCCACCCGCATCGTGGAGTTCGCTCCGCGCCTGATGCCCGTCCAGGTCGACGACGGCGGCGGCGCGGCCCTGCTGCGCACCATCGAGTCGATGGGGCTGACGGTCCACACCGGCGTCGGCACTCAGGAGGTACTCACCGGAGCGGACGGTTCCGTCACCGGCATGCGGCTCTCCGACGGCTCCACCGTCGACACCGACCTCGTCGTCTTCTCCGCCGGGGTCCGCCCCCGCGACCAGCTCGCCCGCGCCTCGGGCCTGACCGTCGGCGAGCGCGGCGGCATCGGCGTCGACGCCCGCTGCCGCACCTCGGACCCGCGCGTCTACGCCATCGGCGAGTGCGCGCTGGCCGCCGACGGCCGGGTGTACGGGCTGGTCGGCCCCGGGTACGAGATGGCCGAGACGGCCGCCGAGGACCTCCTGGGCCGGGACAGGGAGTTCACCGGAGCCGACCTCTCCACCAAGCTCAAGCTGCTCGGCGTGGACGTGGCCTCCTTCGGCGACGCCCACGGCGCGGCCCCCGGCAGCCTCGACGTCGTCTACTCCGACTCCCGCTCCGGCGTCTACAAGAAGCTGGTCGTCTCCCCGGACGGGGTCCTGCTCGGCGGGGTCCTCGTCGGCGACGCGGACTCGTACGGCTTGCTGCGCCCGCTCACCGGCAGCGTCCCGCCGGTCAGCCCCGACCAGCTGGTCCTGCCCGCCGGTCTCGGCGCGCCGGTCGCCCTCGGCCCGTCGGCGCTGCCCGACTCCGCGGTGATCTGCTCCTGCCACAACGTCACCAAGAAGGCGATCACCGCCTGCGCGACCCTCCCCGAGGTCAAGCAGTGCACCAAGGCGGGCACCGGCTGCGGCAGCTGCCTCAAGGTGATCGGCCAGCTGCTGCCCGCGGCCGCCGACAAGGGGCTGTGCGACTGCTTCCCCTTCACCCGTGCCGAGCTCTACGAGATCGTCCGGACCCGCCGGCTGACCTCGTACGAGCAGCTCCTCGACGGCCACGGCCGGGAGGCGGCCCGCGGCGGCGACGGCTGCGAGGTCTGCAAGCCGACCGTCGGCTCGATCATCGCCTCGCTCGCCCCCACCCTCGGGGCCAGCGGCTACGTCCTCGACGGGGAGCAGGCCGCCCTCCAGGACACCAACGACCACTTCCTGGCGAACCTCCAGCGCAACGGCTCGTACTCGGTCGTCCCGCGCATTCCCGGCGGCGAGATCACCCCCGACAAGCTCATCGTGATCGGCGAGGTGGCCCGCGACTTCGGGCTCTACACGAAGATCACCGGCGGTCAGCGCATCGACCTCTTCGGTGCCAGCGTGGACCAGCTCCCGCGGATCTGGGCCCGGCTCGTGGAGGCCGGATTCGAGTCCGGGCACGCGTACGGGAAGGCCCTGCGCACGGTGAAGTCCTGCGTGGGCCAGACCTGGTGCCGGTACGGGGTCCAGGACTCCGTCCGCATGGCCATCGACCTGGAGCTGCGCTACCGGGGTCTGCGGGCTCCGCACAAGCTCAAGTCGGCGGTGTCCGGCTGCGCGCGCGAGTGCGCGGAGGCGCAGAGCAAGGACTTCGGGGTGATCGCGACGGCGAACGGCTGGAACCTCTACGTCGGCGGGAACGGCGGGGCCACCCCGCGCCACGCGGACCTGCTGGCCCAGGACCTGTCGGACGCCGAACTGGTCCGGCTCATCGACCGGTTCCTGATGTTCTACATCCGCACGGCGGACCGGCTGGAGCGCACCTCCACCTGGCTGGACCGGCTGGAGGGCGGCCTGGACCACCTGAGGGACGTGGTCGTGCACGACTCGCTCGGGCTGTGCGCGGAGCTGGAGTCCCTGATGGCCGACCACGTGGCGCACTACCGCGACGAATGGGCCGAGACGCTTCAGGACCCGGAGCGGCTGCGCCGGTTCGTGTCCTTCGTGAACGCGCCCGGCGCCCCCGACCCGACCGTGAAGTTCGTCCCCGAACGCGACCAGGTCAAGCCCGACCTGACCGTTCTCGACATCCGGCCTCTGGAGGCCGTGGGAGGCACCCGATGACCGTGGAACTGCACGTGGCCGAAGGCTGGCTGACGGTGTGCGAGCTGTCCGACCTGACCCCCGGGCGCGGGGTGGCGGTCCTGCTGCCCGACGGGAGCCAGGCCGCGGTGTTCATCGACCGGTCGGGGCGTACGTACGCCATCGACAACCGGGATCCGTTCACCGGGGCGGCCGTGCTCTCGCGGGGGCTGGTCGGGCGTGCGGAGGGCGGGCCCTTCGTGGCCTCGCCGCTGCTGAAGCAGCGCTTCGACCTCGGATCGGGGCGCTGCCTGGACGACGGGGCGGCGGCGGTCCGGACCTACCCGGTGCGGACCGCCGTGACCTCGGCGGCGGTGGCGGTGGCGTAGCGGGGCATCAGCCCTGGACGGCCGCCGGGTCCATCCAGACGTACTCCCAGACGTGGCCCTCCAGGTCCTCGAAGGCGCGGCCGTACATGAAACCGAGGTCCTGGGCGGGGCGGGGTTCGGTGGCGCCCGCCGCGAGGGCGGCGCCGACCACCTCGTCGACCTGTTCCCGGCTCTCGGCGCTCAGGGCGAGCATCACCTCGGTGGTCTTGGTGGCGTCCGCGACCTCCTTGGTCGCGAAGTCCTTGAAGCGGGCCTCGGTCATCAGCATCGCGAAGATCGTGTCGCTGATGACGAGGCAGCCCGTGTTCTCGTCGCTGAACTGGGGGTTGAAGGAGTAGCCGAGCTTGCCCCAGAACGCCTTGGCGGCATCGATGTCCTTGACCGGCAGGTTGACGAAGATCATGGTGGGCATCTCGGTGCCTCTTCTCTCGTGTGTGCGTCGCGTGCGTGCTTTCGAGAGATAGACCGGGGGCCCCGGGAAAACTCATCGCTCCCGCGGAAACTTTTCCGAGGGTTGCTCCCAAGACCGCGCTGCGAGCCCCCGGAGGGGCGCATCTGCGCAGGTCAGGCCGGGGAACGGAGCTCCAGGGCGGCCAGCGGGACGAAGCCGCGGGCGTCGTCCTTCCGGTGGAGCAGCGCGGGATCCGGCCCGGCCAGCCGCTTGTGCAGGGCCAGGGCGATCCGCTCGCCCGTCGCCTTCGCCCGCTCCGCGTTCGGCCCCCGGTGCAGGCCGTCGACGGCGGCGTTCCACAGCTGTACCCAGCGCCCGAAGTCCTCGGCGGTCATCGCGCGCGCCGCGTGCAGGGCGGCGTGCGGGCCGAAGGCGTCGCGCCCGTAGTCGGCCGTGCGGAACAGGGCCCGCTCCCAGAAGTCCGCGATCCGCGGCAGGTGGACCTCCAGGTCCGTGCCGGCTATCTCGGTGAAGAACGGTCCTATCCGCCGGTCGGCGAAAGCGGCGGCGTAGAAGCGGCGCAGCACGACGGTGAGGTCGGCGCGGCCGGAGATGTCGTTGTCCGCGGCGAGCTGGTTCATGGCTCCACCATCCTGGCGCACGCACGGGTGTCCCAGGGCGGAAAGTCCCGCCGTTCGTCACTTCGTGCGGATCGCGGGCGAACCGGTCGCCCGCGCGGGCCCCCGATCGTATGACCGGTCCGGGGGCCCTCGTCGACTGCATCGGCCGGCCCGCCGGCTGGCCGGCTGGCCGGCTGGCCGGCCGATGCCGCCGGGTCAGGAGGCCACCGCTCCGCCCTTCAGCAGCGCGGCCCCGAGCGGGGTCACCGTGTGCAGGACGGCGTTGCCCCGGCGCAGGGTGGTCACCAGGCCCGCCTCGCGCATCACGCAGGCGTGCTGGCTGGCGGAGGCCAGCGAGACCCCGGCCCGGCGGGCCAGCTCGCTGGTGGTCGCGCCGTCGCCGATGGCCCGCAGCACCACCGAGCGGGTGTGCCCGACGAGCTTGCCCAGCGTGCGCTGGCGCTGCTCCTCCAGGGGCCGAATCGATTCGCCCGCCGCGGACGCCGAGGCCAGCTGCGCGGCCGCCGGATAGACCAGCACCGGGGGCAGCTCCGGGTCGTGCAGGGTCACGGCGGTGCGCCGGCAGAAGAACGACGGCTGGAGCAGCAGCCCGCGCCCCCGCAGCCGGACGTCGCGGTCCACGGGGTAGTCGCACTCCAGGACCGGCGCCCGCCAGCGCAGCATCGGCGGCAGCGAGGCCAGCAGCTCGTCCGCGCCCCCGTCCAGCAGGGCCCGGCCGCGCGCGGCCCGCTCGGCCTCGATCTGGGCCTGGATGTGGGTCCAGTACGGCTCCACGGCCGCGCGGTGGTAACCGCGCAGCTCGCCCAGCAGCCTGGGCAGGTGCTTGGTACCGCCCTCCATGAAGTCCCGCAGCCGCCGCGGGACGGGCGCGTCGGCGCCTCCGCTGACGGCCGAGGGCATGCCGAACGCCGCCCCGACGCCGGTGCCCGCGCCCAGCAGCGCGAGCTCGCGCCGCATCCGCTCGGGGCGGATCCCGCGCAGCGCGTCCAGACCCACGTCCCACCCGTACTGCCCCTCCACAGGGGTCAGGAAATCGGGAAAATAACCACGACTCGGTATGAGCGCACCGAGCAAGCGTGTTTCACTATTCAACCTGCTCCGGGTTTCCGTACGCCATTCACCGAAGAGCCGCGCATCACGCCGGTCTCTTAAGCGGTGAAAACTCAGAATCGTTTCCCACAACGCATCGGGACGCCCTGCCATCCGTACGCGTGCCAGGTCCACTCCAGTGAAATGGATACGCAGCACCGAACCCCCACCTGTGCAACCGCAATCCCCCCGCCTCATGAGTATGCACGCCGTCACACGACGTCACCACGCCCTTTCAGCCACAGTTGAAACCCCTTTCGGCGGGGGCGTGACAACCGAAATCCTGTACTCCGCCAGGCACACTCCGGTGCGACCGAAACGCTCCGTGAAGGCCGTGGGGGGCTTTGCGGGGCCTGGCGGTCGGTCGCACCGGGAAGCGCCGACGTGTCTGGCAGATTGACAGCAGGCGGTGGACGGGTGGGGATCCGTCCACCGCCTGCTGGCGTAAAGATTTCTTGAACAACAAAAAAGAGGCGCGTCCGCCCTCGGGGGTCAGGGAACCCGGGGGCGGACGCGCAGTCAGCGGGCCGTGTCAGGCCTGGAGGGACTCAGCGGCTGTCGCTGCCCTTCGCCTCGGCGGCGGCACGGCCGGCCTCCAGGCGTGCCACCGGAATCCGGAACGGCGAGCAGGAGACGTAGTCGAGGCCGACCTCGTGGAAGAAGTGGACGGACTCGGGGTCACCGCCGTGCTCGCCGCAGACGCCGAGCTTCAGGTCGGGCCGGGTCGCCCGGCCGGCCTGGACCGCGCTGCGGACCAGCGCGCCGACGCCGTCCTTGTCGATGGTCTCGAACGGCGAGACCCCGAAGATGCCCTTCTCCAGGTACGCGGTGAAGAAGCTGGCCTCGACGTCGTCGCGGGAGAAGCCCCACACCGTCTGGGTCAGGTCGTTCGTACCGAAGGAGAAGAACTGCGCGGCCTCGGCGATCTGCCCGGCCGTGAGGGCGGCGCGGGGCAGCTCGATCATCGTGCCGATGGTCAGCTTGAGGCTGGTGCCGGTGGCGGCCTCGACCTCGGCGATGACCGCGTCGGCCTCCTCGCGGACGATCTCCAGCTCCTGGACGGTGCCCACGAGCGGGACCATGATCTCGGCGCGCGGGTCGCCCTTGGCGTTCTTGCGCTCGGCCGCGGCCTCGGCGATCGCCCGGACCTGCATGGCGAACAGACCGGGGATGACCAGGCCGAGGCGGACACCGCGCAGACCCAGCATCGGGTTCTGCTCGTGCAGCTTGTGCACGGCCTGGAGCAGGCGCAGGTCGTTCTCGTTGGCGTCCTTGCGGGCCTCGGCGAGGGCGACGCGCACCGACAGCTCGGTGATGTCGGGCAGGAACTCGTGCAGCGGCGGGTCGAGGAGGCGGACGGTGACGGGCAGTCCGTCCATCGCCTCGAACAGCTCGACGAAGTCCTTCTTCTGGAGCGGCAGGAGGGCACTCAGTGCCGCCTCGCGCTCCTTGTCGGTGTCCGCGAGGATCAGGTGCTCGACCAGCTCGCGGCGCTCGCCGAGGAACATGTGCTCGGTGCGGCACAGGCCGATGCCCTGGGCACCGAAGCGGCGGGCGCGCAGCGCGTCCTCGGCGTTGTCGGCGTTGGCGCGCACCCGCAGCCGGCGGACGCGGTCCGCGTAGGCCATGATCCGGTGGACGGCCTGGACCAGCTCGTCGGCGTCGTCGGCGCCGGCGTGCATGCGGCCCTCGAAGTACTCGACGACCGGGGACGGTACGACGGGTACCTCGCCGAGGTAGACCTTGCCGGTGGAGCCGTCGATGGAGACGACGTCGCCCTCCTCGATCACCGTGCCGCCGACCGTCATGCGGCGGCGCTTGGTGTCGACTTCGAGGTCCTCGGCGCCGCAGACGCAGGTCTTGCCCATGCCGCGGGCCACGACGGCGGCGTGCGAGGTCTTGCCGCCGCGCGAGGTCAGGATGCCCTCGGCGGCGATCATGCCGTCCAGGTCGTCCGGGTTGGTCTCGCGGCGGATCAGGATGACCTTCTCGCCGGAGCGCGACCACTTGACGGCCGTGTACGAGTCGAAGACGGCCTTGCCGACGGCCGCGCCCGGGGAGGCGGCGATACCGCGGCCGAGCAGCTCGGTGGCGGCGCCCTCGTCGAAGCGCGGGAACATCAGCTGCGCCAGCTGGGCGCCGTTGACGCGCTGGAGCGCCTCGGCCTCGTCGATCAGGCCCTGGTCCACGAGCTGGGTGGCGATGCGGAAGGCGGCGCCGGCGGTGCGCTTGCCGACGCGGGTCTGAAGCATCCACAGCTGGCCGCGCTCGATGGTGAACTCGATGTCGCAGAGATCCTTGTAGTGGGTCTCCAGCGTCGTCATGATCGTCATGAGCTGGTCGTAGGAGGCCTTGTCGATCGACTCCAGGTCCGCCAGCGGGACGGTGTTGCGGATGCCCGCGACGACGTCCTCGCCCTGGGCGTTCTGCAGGTAGTCGCCGTAGACGCCCGCGTGGCCGCTGGCCGGGTCGCGGGTGAAGGCGACGCCGGTGCCGGAGTCGGGGCCGAGGTTGCCGAACACCATGGAGCAGATGTTGACCGCGGTGCCCAGGTCGCTCGGGATGCGCTCCTGGCGGCGGTAGAGCTTGGCGCGGTCGGTGTTCCAGGAGTTGAAGACCGCCTCGACGGCGAGGTCGAGCTGCTCGCGGGCGTCCTGCGGGAACTCGCGGCCGGCCTGCTTGGCGACGATCTTCTTGAAGCGCGTGACCAGCTTCTTGAGGTCGGCGGCGTCGAGGTCGGTGTCGACGGCGACCTTCTTGGCGGCCTTGGCCTCGTCGAGGGCTTCCTCGAAGAGCTCGCCCTCGACGCCGAGGACGGTCTTGCCGAACATCTGGATGAGGCGGCGGTACGAGTCCCACGCGAAGCGCTCGTTGCCGGCCTGGGAGGCAAGGCCGGCGACGGACTCGTCGGAGAGGCCGATGTTGAGGACCGTGTCCATCATGCCCGGCATGGAGAACTTGGCACCGGAGCGCACGGAGACCAGCAGCGGGTCGTCCGACTGGCCGAGCTTCTTGCCCATCTTCGCCTCGAGGGCGGCCAGGTGGGCGCTGACCTCGTCGCGCAGCGCGGCCGGAGCCTCACCGCTGTCGAGGTAGACCTTGCAGGCCTCGGTGGTGATGGTGAAGCCGGGAGGGACCGGCAGACCCAGGTTGGTCATCTCGGCGAGGTTGGCACCCTTGCCGCCGAGAAGGTCCTTGAGGTCGCGGTTTCCCTCGGTGAAGTCGTAGACGAACTTCTGATCTTTGTTTTCCGACACGGGTCTCGACTCCTCGAGGACTCGGTGGCTGCCCTGACGGCCAGGAACATACCCAGATCGAAGGCTTCTGGGTACGTCCACTTGGCCGTCATGTGGCTGTAACCACTCGTGCGCCACCAGATCGAAAGTAACCAATGAGTAGCCAGAACCTACGAAGAGCGTTCACCTCCCGAAGGCGGAAGGCCTTCCCGAGGCCTGTTCCCGCTCGGATGAGCGATCATCGATACATTTGCGTTCAATTCTTGAACGAACAAAGGGTGGCACCCAGTGCCACCCTTTGGAAGTCATACCCGTGATTTTCGCGCTCATGTGAGCGCAACCCCACCCATGCGTGGCGTATGTCACGCCGCCGACGGCACAGTTTGTCAGCTGATCCTCAGCCCCCGGACGTGTCCAGTTCGGCATCTTCGCTCACGCCCGCGCAGTCGTACGGATCCTTCAGCCAGCCATCCGGGAGGACAACCCGGTTGTTTCCGGACGTCCGGCCGCGCGGACCGTCCGCGCTCTCGGGCCACGGCTGGTCCAGGTCGAGCTCGCTCAGATGAGCGTTCAACTCGGCCAGAGACGAGGTGACCGCGAGCTTCTTCCGCATCTCGGAACCCACCGAGAAGCCCTTGAGGTACCAGGCCACGTGCTTACGGAAGTCGATCACCCCGCGCGCCTCGTCACCGATCCACTCCCCCAGCAGCTGGGCGTGCCGGTGCATGGTGGCGGCGACCTCGCGCAGCGTGGGCTTGTGGAAGTCCTCGGGGCGCCCCTCGAAGGCCGCGACCAGGTCGTTGAACAGCCACGGACGGCCGAGGCAGCCGCGCCCCACGACCACGCCGTCACAGCCGGTCTCGCGGACCATGCGCAGCGCGTCCTCGGCGCACCAGATGTCCCCGTTGCCGAGCACGGGGATCTCCGGCACGTGCTCCTTGAGCCGCGCGATGGCGTCCCAGTCGGCGGTGCCGCCGTAGTGCTGGGCGGTGGTGCGCCCGTGCAGGGCGATGGCGGTGACGCCCTCCTCGACGGCGATGCGGCCGGCGTCCAGGTAGGTGAGGTGGTCGTCGTTGATGCCCTTGCGCATCTTCATGGTGACCGGCAGGTCGCCGGCGCCCGCGACGGCCTCGCGCAGGATGGCGCGCAGCAGGTTCCGCTTGTACGGGAGGGCGGAGCCGCCGCCCTTGCGGGTCACCTTGGGCACCGGGCAGCCGAAGTTGAGGTCGATGTGGTCGGCGCGGTCCTCTTCGACGATCATGCGGACCGCCTTGCCGACCGTCGCCGGGTCGACTCCGTACAGCTGGATCGAGCGGGGCTTCTCGGTCTCGTCGAAGTGGATCAGCTGCATGGTCTTCTCGTTGCGCTCGACCAGGGCGCGGGTCGTGATCATCTCGCTCACGAAGAGCCCCTTGCCGCCGCTGAACTCCCGGCAGAGGGTGCGGAACGGGGCATTGGTGATGCCGGCCATGGGGGCGAGCACCACGGGGGGCTGCACGGTGTGCGGGCCGATCGCGAGCGGCGGAGGGAGCGTGGTCATCCCCCCATTGTCGCCCAGACGAACCGGAGCACGCATCTCTTTAGTTAGGCGTACTATCGGAACCATGCCGGAGTTGAGCCGCCGACGGAGGATGCTGGTCCTGGCGATCTGCTGCATGAGCCTGCTCATCGTCAGCCTCGATGTGACCGTCCTGAACGTCGCCCTGCCCTCGATGCGCCGTGAGCTGCACGCCTCGGTCTCCGGGATGCAGTGGACGCTCGACGCGTACACGCTGGTCCTGGCCTCGCTGCTGATGCTGGCGGGCTCCACGGCGGACCGGATCGGGCGCCGCAAGGTCTTCACGGCGGGCCTCGTGGTCTTCACGTCGGGCTCGCTGCTCTGTTCGCTGGCGCCGACGCTGGAGTGGCTGATCGCGTTCCGGATGGTCCAGGCCGTGGGCGGCTCGATGCTCAACCCGGTCGCCATGTCGATCATCACCAACACCTTCACGCATCCGCGCGAGCGGGCCCGCGCCATCGGCGCCTGGGGCGCGGTGGTCGGCATCTCCATGGCCATCGGCCCGCTGATCGGCGGACTGCTGGTGGAATCCGTCGGCTGGCGGTCCATCTTCTGGATCAACCTCCCGGTCGGACTGCTGGCCCTGGTACTGGCCCTGCGGTTCGTCCCGGAGTCGCGGGCCGCGCACCCGCGCCGCCCCGACCCGGTGGGACAGCTGCTGGTCATGGCGCTGCTGACCTCCGTGACGTACGGGATCATCGAGGCCCCGAGCGCGGGGTGGACCGCTCCGGTCATCCTCGGCTGCGCGGCGCTGGCCGTGGCCTCGCTGGCGGGGCTGCTGTTCTACGAGCCGCGGCGGGCGGAGCCGCTGATCGATCCGCGGTTCTTCCGGAGCGCTCCGTTCAGCGGCGCCACGGTGATTGCGATCAGTGCCTTCGCCGCGCTGTCCGGGTTCCTGTTCCTGAACACCCTGTACCTACAGGAGGTACGGGGACTCAGCGCGCTCGACGCCGGGCTCTACATGCTGCCGATGGCGCTGCTCACCTTCGTCTGCGCCCCGCTGTCGGGCCGCCTGGTCGGCAACCGGGGGCCGCGGCCGTCGCTGCTGATCGCGGGGACGGCGATGGCGGCGAGCGGAGTGCTGTTCGCCGCCTTCTCGGCGGAGACCTCGACTCCGCTGCTGTTCACCGCGTACGTGCTGTTCGGGCTGGGCTTCGGCATGGTGAACGCGCCCATCACCAACACGGCGGTCTCCGGGATGCCCCGGGCCCAGGCGGGGGTGGCGGCCGCCGTCGCCTCGACCAGCAGGCAGACCGGCGGCACGCTGGGCGTGGCCGTGATCGGCGCGGTCCTGGCGTCGGGGACGGCGGCCGGCGCCGGTTTCGTCGAGGCGGCGCGGCCGGCCTGGTGGATCATCACGGGCTGCGGACTGCTCGCGCTCGTGGTGGGAGCCGCGACCAGCGGCCGGTGGGCCATGGCGACGGCGGCGCGGACGGCCCGCACGCTGGAGCGGGCGGCGGCGGGGCCGTCGCGGGCCACGGCTCCGCCGCGCGGCTGAGACCGGGCGGGCCGGGGTCCGGAGGGCTGAGGTCCGGGGCGGGGTCCGCGGGGCGGAGGCACGGAGGGGCGCCGAGGCGCAGGCGGCGGAGGTCCGGAGGGCGGGGTTCGGCGAGCGGGGCCCGGCGAGCGGGGTCCGGCGGGTGTCGTCCTCTACTCGCCGCAGTTGAAGTGTTCGGGGTTCGAGTCGATCCGGCCCAGCAGTCCGCGCAGCGCGTCCTGATCCTGCTGCGAGAACGCGGAGAACAGCGAGAGCTCCACCTCGTCGAGCGCCGCGTTCGTCTTGGCGAGGGCGGCCGATCCCGCCTCGGTGATGGCCACGTTGTGGCGGCGGCGGTCGGCCGGGTCCCGGCGGCGCACGGCCAGGCCCTCGCCCTCCAGGTCGTTGAGGATGCCGACCAGCACGCTCGGATCCACCTCCAGCCGCTCGGCGAGTACCCGCTGGCCGATGGGGCCGTCCTCCAGGTGCATCAGCGTCATCGCGTGCCGCGGGGTGAGCCCGGCCGTGCTGAGCGCTTTCTTCATGAGGGTCTCGGTGATCGAGCCGTGCCAGGCCAGCAGCAGGCCCAGCCGCTGCGGGGGGTGCGGGGGTTCCTGAGCTGCCGTCATATCGGACATCGTAACAATCGGGGAATGGTTGCCGCGTTTCGATCGTTGATGAGATTCAATGATTCGACAGTACCGATCATTGGAGTTCACCATGTTCATTGCGTACGCCGTCGTCGCCGGCCTCCTCGCACTCGTCCTCGCCGCGTCCGCCACCTTCACGCTCCAGCGGAACGAGGCGGTCATGGCGAGCATGCGGAAGGTCGAGGTCCCGGACGCCTGGCTGCCCCGACTGGCCACCCTGAAGGCGGCCGGCGCGATAGGCCTGGTCGCAGGCCTGTGGGTGACTCCCCTGGGCGTGGCCGCCGCCGTCGGCGTGACCCTCTACTTCATCGGCGCGGTCATCAGCCACCTGCGCGTCAAGGACTTCGAACTGGCCCCGGCGGCCGTCCTCGCCCTGGCCGCGGCGGCGGCACTGGTCCTGCGGGTGGCGGCATAGCCACCCTGACGGGTGACAGATATTGAAATCTGTCACCCGTCATGCCATGGTTGTTCCATGACCACGAACGAGAACACCCGCACCCTCGGCTCGACCGGCCCCTCCGTCTTCCCGCTGGGGCTGGGCTGCATGGGCATGTCCGCCCTGTACGGGGAGGCCGACCGCACCGAGTCCATCGCCACCCTCCACGCCTATCTGGACGCCGTCCCCGACGGCACGGGCGCGCTGCTCGACACCGGCGACTTCTACGGCATGGGGCACAACGAGATGCTCATCGGCGAAGCCCTGCGCACCGCGCCGGCCGCGGCCCGCGAGCAGGCGCTGATCAGCGTGAAGTTCGGCGCCCTGCGCACCGTCGAAGGGGGCTTCACCGGCTATGACGGCCGCCCCGAGGCGGTCAAGAACTTCCTTGCCTACTCGCTCCAGCGTCTGGGCCGGGACCACATCGACGTCTACCGGATCGCCCGCGTCGACCCGTCCGTCCCGATCGAGGAGACCGTCGGCGCCATCGCCGAGGCCGTCCAGGCCGGGCATGTACGGCACATCGGCCTCTCCGAGGTCGGCGCGGACACCCTGCGCCGGGCCGCGGCGGTGGCGCCGATCGCGGACCTCCAGATCGAGTACTCGCTCATCTCCCGCGGCATCGAGGCGGAGATCCTGCCGACCGCCCGCGAGCTGGGCATCGGGGTCACGGCGTACGGGGTGCTGAGCCGCGGCCTGATCAGCGGGCACTTCAACCGGGACCGGGAGCTGGCTCCGGGCGACTTCCGCGGGATGAGCCCCCGCTTCCAGGGCGATAACCTCCAGCGCAACCTCGACCTGGTCGACGCCCTGCGCAAGGTCGCGGAGGACAAGGGGGTCAGCGTCGCGCAGACCGCCATCGCCTGGGTGCTCTCGCGCGGCGAGGACATCGTGCCGCTGGTGGGCGCCCGCCGCCGGGACAGACTGACCGAGGCACTGGGTGCCATGGCCGTGGAGCTGAGCGCCGCGGATCTGGCGGCCATCGAGGAGGCGGTCCCGGCGGGAGCCGCGGCCGGCAAGCGGTACCCGGAAGCGCAGATGGCCCACCTCGACAGCGAGCACTGAGCGGGCGGTACGGTCGTACTCATGCCCCCCGCTGCTGCCGAGCCCCTGACACCCGAGCGCATCCTCGAGACCACCGAGGAGGTGCTGCGCCGCTACGGCCCCACGAAGGCGACCGTGGTGGACGTGGCCCGCGCCCTGGGCGTCAGCCACGGCAGCGTGTACCGGCACTTCCCGTCGAAGGCGGCGCTGCGCGAGGCCGTCACGGACCGCTGGCTCACCAAGAACGTGGTGCGGCTGGAGGAGATCGCCTCGGCCCCCGCCGGCAGCGCGCCCTCCAAGCTGGAGGCGTGGCTGGAGGCACTCTTCGAAGCCAAGCGCCACAAGGCGGGTGACGACCCGGAGCTGTTCGCGACGTACACGGTGCTGCTCGCCGAGAACAGCGATGTGGTGGACCAGCACCTGACCCAGCTGATCGACCAGTTGGGCCGGATCATCGCCGAGGGCGTCGAGGCGGGCTCGCTCAGCGCGCCCGACGTACCGGCCGCGGCGCGGGCGGTGTTCGATGCCACCGGCCGTTTCCACGACCCGCAGTACGCGGCGGAATGGCTGAGGCCCACGATCATCACGGAGTTCGAGGCGGTCACCGCGCTGGTGGTCCGGGGCCTGCGCGCCTGACCGGGGCCGCAACGTCCGGAACGAGCCACTCCGCACAGCTTGATGATCATTTTGGGCGTGGCTTACTTGTCCGTACCCCGTCAAACTCCATACGGTCCCCCTACCGCACGTCATCAGGCACGTTCCAGGGGGAACCTTGTCCGCTCAACCAACTCAGGCAGCGCAGCCCGCACCTCCGGCCCGCTCCGGCGGTGCCGCTGCGATCGGCTGGATTCTGACCATCGGCCTCAACGTGGTCGCGCCGATCCTCACGTACAACCAGCTGCACGACCACGGCTGGAGCGAGTTCAGCGCCCTGCTGGTCAGCAGCGCCTGGCCGGTGCTCGACAGCGTGATCAGCCTGGCCTGGCGCCGCAAGCTCGACGAATTCGCCGTCGTCACCCTGGTGTTCCTGGTGATCACGGCCGTCGTCTCGCTCGTCGGCGCCCACTCGGCCCGCGCGCTGCTGATCAAGGACTCCGGTGTGACCGGGCTGTTCGGGCTGCTCTGCCTCGCCACCCTGCTCGCACCGCGGCCGCTGATGTTCTACTTCGGCCGCAAGTTCGCCACCGACGGCACCCCAGAGAGCACCGCCTGGTGGAACGGCCTGTGGCAGTTCGACGGCTTCCGCCGCACGATGACCGTGATGACCGCGGTGTGGGGCGTGGCCTACCTCACCGAGGCGGCGGTCCGGGTCGTCCTGGCGTACGTCCTGCCCACCGACACCATGGTGGTCATCAGCCCGATCATGATCTACGGGGTGCTCGGCCTGCTGGCCGCGTGGACCACGTTCTACGGCAAGCGCTCGAAGGCCGAGGGCGAGCGGCGCGCCGCCGCGGCGGCCGCCGAAGCCCAGGTGGCGAGCGCCTGAGCGGAGCCGGAAAACGACGGTGGCCCGGTGCGCGTGACGCGCACCGGGCCACCGGCCGTCTCACCCCGGTCGGGGCAGGGACCTAGCAGCCGAGCAGGCGGCTGCCGAGGTAGCTCTGGATCTGGTCCAGGGAGACGCGCTCCTGCTTCATGGTGTCGCGCTCGCGCACGGTCACCGCGTTGTCGTCCAGGGTGTCGAAGTCGACGGTGACGCAGAACGGCGTGCCGATCTCGTCCTGGCGGCGGTAACGGCGGCCGATGGCGCCCGCGTCGTCGAACTCGATGTTCCAGTTCTTGCGCAGATCGGCGGCGAGGCCCTTGGCCTTCGGCGACAGCTGCGGGTTGCGGGACAGCGGCAGGACGGCGACCTTGATCGGGGCCAGGCGCGGGTCGAAGCGCATCACGGTGCGCTTCTCCATGGCGCCCTTGGCGTTCGGGGCCTCGTCCTCGATGTACGCGTCGAGCATGAAGGCGAGCATGGCGCGGTTCACGCCGGCCGCAGGCTCGATGACGTACGGGGTGTAGCGCTCACCGGCTTCCTGGTCGAAGTAGGTGAGGTCCTGGCCGGAGGCCGCGGAGTGCGCCTTCAGGTCGAAGTCGGTGCGGTTGGCGACGCCCTCCAGCTCGGAGAACTCGCTGCCGCCGAAGTTGAAGCGGTACTCGATGTCGGCGGTGCGCTTCGAGTAGTGGGACAGCTTCTCCTTCGGGTGGTCGTACCAGCGGATGTTCTCCTCGCGGATGCCGAGGCCGCGGTACCAGTTCCACCGCTCCTGCATCCAGTACTCCTGCCACTGCTCGTCCTCGCCCGGCTTGACGAAGAACTCCATCTCCATCTGCTCGAACTCGCGCGTGCGGAAGATGAAGTTGCCCGGAGTGATCTCGTTGCGGAAGGACTTGCCCATCTGCGCGATGCCGAACGGGGGCTTCTTGCGCGAGGTGGTCTGCACGTGGGCGAAGTTGGTGAAGATGCCCTGGGCGGTCTCGGGGCGCAGGTACGCCTTCGAGCCGGTGTCCTGGGTCGGGCCGAGGTGGGTCTCCAGCATGCCGGAGAACTGCTTGGGCTCGGTGAACTGGCCCTTCACACCGCAGTGCGGGCAGTTGATGTCGGCGAGGCCGTTCTCGGGCGGACGGCCGTGCTTGGCCTCGTACGCCTCTTCCAGGTGGTCAGCGCGGTGGCGCTTGTGGCAGGAGGTGCACTCGGTCAGCGGGTCCGAGAAGGTCGCGACGTGGCCGGAGGCCACCCAGACCTCGGGGGCCAGGATCACGGAAGAGTCGAGGCCGACGATGTCCTCGCGCCCGGTGACCATGGCCTTCCACCACTGGCGCTTGATGTTCTCCTTGAGCTCGACACCCAGCGGACCGTAGTCCCAGGCGGCCTTGGAGCCGCCGTAGATGTCACTGCACGGGAAAACGAAGCCACGGCGCTTGCTCAGGCTGACGATGGTTTCGATCTTGTCGGCGGCCACGGTGCTCTCTTCATTACGAGGACGAACGGCGAAGGCTTTAGGTTACCGGCGCCCGCACCCCCCCTTTCAAATCGGTTCCCCGTTCACGGCGCGGTCCCCGGGCCCCTCACCTGGGTTTTTGACAATCGTTTCCATCTTTGATGAAAATGGATGTCATGAACGTACGACGCCTCATACCCGCCGCCGCCCTCGCCGGAGCCGTAGCCCTCGGCGCCACGGCCCTCACCGCCTGCTCCGGAGCCGGAGCGGGAACCGGCGAGGACGGCAAGCTCGACGTCATGTCGTCGTTCTACCCGATGCAGTTCCTCGCCGAACAGATCGGCAAGGACCACGTGAAGGTCGACACCCTGACCAAGCCGGGCGTCGAACCGCACGACCTGGAGATCACCCCGAAGCAGACCGGGCAGCTGGGCGAATCCGATGTCGTCCTCTACCTCAAGGGCCTGCAGCCCGCCGTCGACAAGGCCGTCGCCCAGTCCGGCGTGAAGCACGTCGTCGACGCCGCCAAGCTCACCAAGCTGGAAGTCCACGGCTCCTCCGGCCACGACCACGCCCACGAGGGCGAGGAGGGCCACACCGCGGGCGAGGAGGGCCACGCCCACGGCGAGGCCGGCGAGGACCCGCACGTCTGGCTGGACCCGGTGAAGTACGCCGAGGTCGCCAAGGGCGTCGGCGCGGCCCTGGAGAAGGCCGACCCGGACCACGCGGCGGACTACCGCAAGAACACGGACGAGCTGCTCGGCAAGCTGACCGCGCTCGACACGGAGTTCAAGGACGGCCTGAAGGACACCGCCTCCAAGACCTTCATCACCACGCACTCCGCCTTCGGTTACCTCGCCGAGCGCTACGGCCTCGACCAGGAGGGCGTCTCCGGCGTCGACCCCGAGTCCGAGCCGAGCCCGGCCCGGATGAAGGAGCTCCAGGCCGTCGCGAAGAAGGACAATGTCTCGACCGTGTTCTTCGAGACCCTGGCCAGCGACAAGACGGCCAAGACGCTCGCCACCGACACGGGCCTGAAGACCGACGTCCTCGATCCGCTCGAGGGAATCACCGACAAGTCCCAGGGCGCTGACTACTTCGAGGTCATGCGGTCCAACCTGAAGAACCTGCAGAAGGCGCTCGGTAGCAAGTAATGGCAGTAACGGAGGCGCGTGCCATGGAGTCCCAGCCCGCGGAGGCAGCGGACCAGCCCGTCATATCCCTGCGCGGGGCCACGGCCTCGCTCGGCTCGCGCCCCGTGCTGCGCGGGGTCGACCTCACCGTCCGGCGCGGCGAGGTCGTCGCCCTGCTCGGCGCCAACGGCTCCGGCAAGTCCACGGCCGTGCGCGCGGTCGTCGGACAGGTCCCGCTGTCCGACGGCGAGCTGGCGCTGTTCGGCACGGACTTCAAGCGCTTCCGCGCCTGGTCGCGCATCGGGTACGTCCCGCAGCGCACCACCGCCGCCAGCGGCGTCCCGGCCACCGTCCGCGAGGTGGTCTCCTCCGGCCGGCTCGCCCGCTCCCGCTTCGGCATCCTGCGCAAGGGCGACAAGGCGGCCGTCGAGCGGGCCCTGGCCCTCGTCGACATGAGCCAGTACGCCGACGCCTCCGTCAACGCCCTCTCCGGCGGCCAGCACCAGCGCGTGCTCATCGCGCGGGCGCTCGCCGTGGAGCCCGAACTCCTGATCATGGACGAGCCGATGGCCGGCGTGGACCTCGCCAACCAGGAGGTCCTCGCGAACGCCCTGCGCGAGCAGGTTGCCGCCGGCGCGACCGTCCTGCTCGTCCTGCACGAGCTGGGCCCGCTGGAGCCTCTGATCGACCGCGCCGTCGTCCTGCGCGACGGCTGCGTCGTCCACGACGGGCCGCCCCCCGAGGCCGTGGGACAGCACGCCCTGCCCGGCCACGACCACGTACACCCCCACGCGGCGCACGACGCCGAGCCGCTCCGGACGGGACTGCTGAGCTGATGGACCTCCTCGACTACGCCTTCATGCAGCGGGCCCTGCTCGCGGCCGTCCTGGTCGGCGTCACCGCCCCGGCCATCGGCACGTACCTGGTGCAGCGCCGCCAGGCCGTCATGGGCGACGGCATCGGGCACGTGGCCATGACCGGTGTCGCGCTCGGCTTCCTGTTCAACGCGAGCCCGGTGTGGATGGCCACCCTGGTCGCGGTCATCGGCGCGGTCGGCATGGAGCTGATCCGCTCCCGCGGCAAGACCAGCGGCGACATCGCGCTCGCCATGCTCTTCTACGGCGGCCTGGCCGGCGGCGTGATGATCATCAACCTGGCTCCGGGCGGCTCGACGGCCAATCTGACCAGCTACCTCTTCGGCTCGATCACCACGGTCTCCGCCGAGGACGTCACCGCGGTCGTGATCCTCGCGGCCTTCGTCATCGCCGTCACCCTCGGCCTGCGCCGCCAGCTGTTCGCCGTCTGCCAGGACGAGGAGTTCGCCCGGGTCACCGGCCTGCCGGTGCGCTTCCTGAACCTGCTGATCGCGGTCACCGCCGCCGTCACCGTCACCGTGGCCATGCGGATCGTCGGCCTGCTGCTGGTCAGCGCCATGATGGTGATCCCGGTCGCGGCGGCGCAGCGCGTCACCCGCGGGTTCACCGCCACCCTGTCGGTGGCCATGGTGATCGGCGTACTGGTCTCGCTCTCCGGCACGACCCTCACGTACTACATCGACGCCCCCTCGGGCGGCACCATCGTGCTGCTCGCGATCGGCGTCTTCATGGTGATGACCGCACTGTCCACGCCGCTGGCCCGGCGCCGCGCGAACGCGGCCCGCGCCGCCGAAGAGGTCTGCACGCGCGATGATGTGAAGGTCTAGGAAGTCTGGGAGGTACGGCCGCCTGGCACAATGGGCCGAGGCCGATACGAGGAGGAACCGGTGGCGACTGCGCCTGGCGAGATGAATACCGCGCCAGTACGAGGACGATCCACCCGGCAGCGGGCAGCCGTCGCCGCGGCGCTGGACGAGGTGGACGAGTTCCGCAGCGCCCAGGAACTGCACGACATGCTCAAGCACCGCGGTGACTCGGTGGGCCTGACCACCGTGTACCGCACCCTCCAGTCGCTGGCCGACGCCGGCGAGGTCGACGTGCTGCGCACCAGCGACGGGGAGTCGGTCTACCGGCGCTGTTCCACCGGGGACCACCACCATCACCTGGTCTGCCGCAAGTGCGGCAAGGCGGTCGAGGTGGAGGGCCCGGCGGTGGAGAAGTGGGCGGAGTCCATCGCGGCCGAACACGGCTACGTGAACGTCGCCCACACGGTGGAGATCTTCGGCACCTGCGCCGACTGCGCGGCGGCCGCCTCCTAGAGCCGCCTCAGGTTCGCGTCCAGGACCGCCCGCAGCCGGTCGATGTCCTCCGGGCTCCGCGCCCCGCGCTTCGGCAGCACGGTCATGGCCACGGCCCGCTTGTCCTCGCTGAGCATGACGAACAGCTCGTCCGTCTCCGCGTACGTGGGCTGCGCCGCCCAGCCGATGCGGGTGTCGCAGTCGGTCGCCGTCAACCGGACCCCGGTGCCGTCGATGACGGCCCGGGTCTCCCCCGTCTTCTCCAGCAGCCCGCGGAAGGCCCGGGCCTGCAGACGCGGGCCGAGGGGGCCGATGACCCACAGGAGCACGCCGCCGACGAGGAAGGCCACGGCCCGGGAGACATCGGGTTCGTTCCCCGCGAGCAGCGCAGCGCCGCCGATCAGGGACAGCGTCCCGATGAAGCTGAACAGCCATTTCTTGCGGCGCGCCGCCCCCGTGCGGCCGGCCCGCGCCCGCAGTGCGCCGGCGAAGTCGGCCACGGTGTTCTGGTAGACGAGCTCGACCGCCTGGCCGTCCGCCCCGGCTCCGCCGCCCTGCCGCCCGTCCGATTGTTCAACAATGTCCATGACATCGGACCCTACCGTCCGTCCGGGCACCGGGCCGGTCGCATGGACCGGCCCGGCCCCCGGTCAGGCCGTCGGGCCCGGCTCCGCCTGGTTCGGGACGGCGCCGCCGAAGCGGCGGTCGCGCTGGGCGTACTCCAGGCAGGCCGCCCACAGGTTGCGGCGGTCGAAGTCCGGCCACAGCACGTCCTGGAAGACCATCTCGGCGTACGCGCTCTGCCAGAGCAGGTAGTTGGAGGTGCGCTGCTCGCCGCTCGGCCGCAGGAACAGGTCCACGTCCGGCATGTCCGGGTAGTACATGTACTTCGCGAAGGTCTTCTCGTTGACCTTCGACGGGTCCAGCTTGCCGGCCGCCACATCGCGGGCGATCGCCTGCGCCGCGTCCGCGATCTCGGCGCGGCCGCCGTAGTTCACGCAGAAGTACAGGGTCATGGCGTCGTTGTCGACGGTCTGCTCCTGGGCGACCTGGAGCTCCTGGACGACCGACTTCCACATCTTCGGCATACGGCCGACCCAGCGGATGCGGATGCCCAGCTCGTTCATCTCGTCGCGGCGGCGCCGGATGACATCGCGGTTGAAGTTCATCAGGAAGCGGACCTCGTCGGGCGAGCGCTTCCAGTTCTCCGTCGAGAAGGCGTACAGGGAGAGGTTCTTGACGCCCATCTCAAGGCAGCCCTTGAGCACGTCGAGCACGACGCCCTCGCCGACCTTGTGGCCCTCGGTGCGCGGCAGGCCGCGCTCCTTGGCCCAGCGGCCGTTGCCGTCCATGACCACCGCGACGTGGTTGGGGACGAGCTCGCCGGGGATCTTCGGCGGGCGCTCACCGGACGGGTGCGGCTCGGGAACCTTGTACTCCCGGCGAGAGCGTCCCAGAATCCCGCGTCGTGCCATGTGTCCAGCTCCTATTTCTCGACGTATCGCAGGGAGCGTAGCCCGCGCTCCAGATGCCAGTGCAAATAGGCGGAGACGAGCCCGCTGCCCTCCCGCACGTACCGCGCCTCGCAGGCGTCCGCATGCCCCCAGTCGCCCGTCAGCAGCGCGCTGAGCAGGGCGATGGCCTCCGACGAGGGTACGACGCTGCCGGCCACCCGGCAGTCCCCGCAGACGACCCCGCCCGCGGCGACCGAGAAGTGCCGGTTGGGGCCGTGGATCCCGCACTTCGCGCAGTCCGTGAAGCTGGGCGCGTAGCCGTTGACGGCGAGCGAGCGCAGCAGGAACGCGTCGAGGATGAGATTCGGCTCGTGCTCCCCGCGCGAGAGCGTCCGCAGGGCGCCGATCAGCAGCAGGTACTGCTGTACGGCGGGCTCGCCCTCGTTCTCGGTGAACCGCTCGGCGGTCTCCAGCATCGCGGTGCCGGCGGTGTAGCGGGCGTAGTCGGTGACGATGCCGTTGCCGTACGGGGCGATGATCTCGGTCTGGGTGCAGAGCGGGAGGCTGCGGCCGATCAGCTCGCTGCCCCGGGCGAAGAACTGCACGTCGGCGTGGGAGAAAGGTTCCAGCCCGGCACCGAACTTGGACTTCGTGCGCCGCACCCCGCGAGCGACGGCCCGCACCCGGCCGTGGCCCCGGGTGAGGAGCGTGATGATGCGGTCCGCCTCACCCAGCTTCTGGGTGCGCAGCACGATGCCGTCGTCGCGGAACAGACTCATGCGCCCATTGTCGCCTGTGCGGGAGCGGCGGAAGGCCCTCCGCCCGGACACGGGTCCGGGCGAAGGGCCTTCTCCCCTTGGGAGGGTCAGGAGGCGGGCGCGGCCTCCTCGTCCGCGTCGGCCTTCACGGCGGTGGCGGCGACCGCGCTCACGGCGGTGCCGACCGTGGCCTCGGCCACCGTCTCGGCCTCGGCCGGGGCGGCCGCACCGGCTTCCGCAACGGCCGGGACCGGGACCGGGGCGGGGACCGGGGCCGGGGCCGGGGCCGGGGCAGCAGCCTCGGCTTCCGATTCGGCCGGAGCCGCCGCCTGGGCCGGCACCGCGGCCGGTGCGGCGCCGTGCGCATCGTCCTTGGCCAGGCCGTTGAAGATCAGGTTGAGCACGATCGCGGCCGAGGCACCGAGCGTCACACCGCTGTTGAGGAGCGAGGAGAGGTCCGCGTCCATGTGGTTCTTGAAGAGGACCGGGACGGTGGCGGGGAGCAGCGCGAAGGCCAGGGAGACACCCACGACCAGCGCGTTCTTCTCCTCCTTGAGGTCGACCTTGGCGAGGGTCTGGATACCGGCCAGGGCCACCATCGCGAACATCACCGTCGCCGCGCCGCCGAGCACTCCGTGCGGCACGGCGGCGACGATCGCGGCGGCCTTGGGGATCAGCCCGAGCACGATCATGAAGACGCCCGCGGCGACCACGACGAAGCGGCTCTTGACCTTGGTCATGCGGACCAGGCCGACGTTCTCGGCGAAGGCCACGTAGGGGAAGGAGTTGAGGACGCCGCCGAGGGCGGTCGCGGCGCCGTCGGCGCGCAGGGCGCGGGCCACGGTCTCGCTGTCGATGTCCTTGCCGACGATGTCGCCGACGGCGTACGTGTCACCGGTCGTCTCGACCATGGTGATCAGCATGACGATGAGCATCAGCAGGATCGGGAACCAGGCGAACTTCGGCGCTCCGTAGTGGAACGGGGTGGTGACGCCGATCCAGTCCGAGTCGCTCACGCCGCCGAACTTCGCGTCGCCGAGCAGGAACGCGACGGCGGTGCCGCCGACCAGGCCGAGCAGGATGGAGATGCTGGAGAGGAAGGGCTTGCCGAGCTTCATCAGGACGAGGATGAAGAGCATCGTGCCGCCGGCGTACGCGAAGTTCTTCGGGTCGCCGAAATCGGGGCTGCCGACGCCGCCCGCGGCGTCGTTGAGGCCGACGGGGATCAGCACGATGCCGAGGACGGTGATCACCGTGCCGGTGACGACGGGCGGGAACAGCCGCATGACCGCCCGGAAGGCCCTGGGGGGCAGCCAGGCGAAGGCGAAGGTCGCGATGCCGGCCGTGATGACCGCCCCGTAGATGACGAGCAGGCCCGCCGTACCGCCGCCGGCTCCGAGCCCGATGGCGATCATCGGGGAGACCGCGGTGAAGGTGACGCCCTGGATCAGCGGCAGGCGGGCGCCGATCCGGCCGATGCCCCACGCCTGGATGATCGAGGCGATGCCGCAGGTGAACAGGTCCGCGTTGATCAGGTAGACCAGCTGCTCGGTGGTCAGGCCGAGGGCACCGCCCACGATGATCGGAACGATCACCGCACCGGCGTAGAAGGCGAGTACGTGCTGGAAGCCGTACAGCGCGAGCTTGGGGAGGGGGAGCACCTCGTCGACCGGGTGCGTGCTCTGCTCTCCGTTGGCGGAAAGCCGGGCGGCGACACGTGCCATCTCTGCCTTGCCCTTCAAGAGGTAGGTAAACGAGAGGAATCTGGTTATCCCTGGTGAAGTGGGTCGCTGTCCCGTTGGTTCGCCAGGGTTGTCAGTGCGTTCACGTGAATCGAAGCCCCGCTGTGTTACCGGCGGCGTCTCGTCGTGTGACCGGAATTGAACGCCTGTGGGGGCGCTCACAGGTATCGTGGACTTCCACAAAGTGTTGACCTCTGGAGCGCTGAGGTCTGTAGGTATCTCCAGTGGCGGATATCTCGGCAAGGGCGTAACGCGGGCGGCCGCACAACCCGTACGTGCAGGTCACGGCTCCGTCCGGGTGTCCAGTGGGTGGACGGCCGAGGCCGGAACGCACGAATCCCCCCTTCGCGCAGAGTGCGAAGGGGGGTGGATTCAGTCGCACGAGGCCGGATCGTTACCCCGCCGAAGGCCTACCGAGCCCGCACCGAGGCCGAACCGAGGCCGTTCGGTCCGCGTTACGGCGCCCGGACCGCCGACAGCAGGCGGGACACGTCCTCGGAGGCGATCCGCAGGGCGGCTCCCACCGTGGCGAGCACCTCGCGCTCGGCCGGGGTGTACGGACCGTCCGCGAGGGCGATCCGCGCCCCCTGGAGCAGGATCGATTCTCGTCCGGGCCCGGCCAGGTGCGGAGCCAGCGGTTCCAGGGCCTCGTGGAGCTCTATCGCCAGCGCCGCGCCGCAGCACTCGGGGACGTCGTACAGCCCGAGCCGGCCCTCGTCGGTGGCCAGCGCCTCCACCAGGGACTCCAGCTGCTCCTCCGTGCAGTCCTGGAAGCCCGCCGCCCGTACGGCCGACACGGCGGCCTCCAGCGCCCCGCGCGAGGCGGTCCCGCCGGCGGCGAGCACGGCCAGCGTCACGGTGTGCACGGCGTCGCGCAGCATCGCCGAGAAGCGGGTGGTGGTCAGGTGGTCGAGGACCTCGGTGTCGAAGCGCTCCCGGCATCCCTGGCACTCGATGACGGGCCCGGCCGCGCCGCGCGGCAGCAGCGGGACCCCGAGGACCGTGAACCGGCGGCGCCCGGTGCGCCGGCGGTAGTTGCGGTCGCCACCGCAGTCGGGGCAGAAGAACTCCCCGTCACCCACGGTGCTCCAGGTGGTACGGATGCCCCAGACCGTCAGCTTCCGGCCGTCCCCACCCCGAACTGGCAGCACGTCGCACCTCCGTCACCTTCCGGCAGCACCGCCGGTTTGGCGTGATGTTAGCCACATCGGTGAGGATCCGTCAGTCGTGTGACAAGACAACCTGCGCCACCCGGGGGACTTGGCCGAACTGCGCCCCCGCCGGCCTCCGTTTTTCCCTACGCTCTGCCGCGTGAACGAGAAGTCCTGTCTGGTGACCGGGGCCGCGAGCGGCATCGGCAAGGCCACCGCCCGGTTGCTGGCCCGCTCCGGGGCCCGCGTCACCGCGGCCGACATCGATGGCCCCGGGGTGGCGGAACTGCGTACGGAACTGGCCGCCGAGGGCATCGGCATCACCGTGGTGACGGGTGACGTCGCCGATCCGGAGGCCAACCGGGCCATGGTCGAGGCGGCCGTGGAGGCGTACGGGAGGCTCGACGTCGCCGTGGCGAACGCCGGGGTGCTCCCTCTTTCGGACGTGAACGAGACCAGCCCCGAGGACTGGGACCGGGTCATGGCGATCGACGGCCGGGGCATGTTCCTGACCTGCAAGTACGCGATCGAGGCGATGACCGCGCAGGAGCGGCCCGGCGGGGCGCTGGTCTGCGTGTCCTCGGTCTCGGGGGTGGCCGGGCAGGCCCGGCAGGCCGCGTACGGGCCGGCGAAGTTCGTGGCGTCGGGGCTGACCAAGCACCTGGCGGTGGAGTGGGCGGCGCGCGGGATCCGGGTCAACGCGGTGGCCCCCGGCACCATCCGTACGGAGCGGGTGCTGGCGCTGAAGGACGAGCCGGGCGGCCCGGAGTACCTGGCGGAGGTCTCCGCGGCCCATCCGATGGGGCGCCTCGGCGAGCCGGAGGAGGTGGCCCGGGTCATCGCCTTCCTGGCCTCCGACGCGGCCTCGTTCGTGACGGGCGCGATCGTGCCGGTGGACGGCGGCTACCTGGCCCGCTGAACGCCGCTGCCCCGCCCCCTCCGGCGAGGAAGGGGGCGGGGCAGCACGTACGAGGGGTCAGCGGCCCGCGCGGTTGACGGCGGAGATGACCGCCTTCAGGGAGGCGCGGGTGGTGTTGGCGTCGATGCCGATGCCCCACAGGACGCGGCCGTCGATCGCGCACTCGATGTACGAGGCGGCCACGGCGGAGGCGCCCTCGCTCATCGTGTGCTCGGTGTAGTCCAGCAGGCGGGCGTCGACGCCGATGCCGGCCAGCGCGTCGAAGAAGGCCGAGATCGGACCGTTGCCGGTGCCGTCCAGGACCGTCTCGACCCCGTCCACGACCGCCTCGACGGTCAGCGTGTCCGTACCGTCCTTGTCGGTGGCCGTCGAGCCCGAGCGCAGCTGGATGCGGCCCCACGGGTTCTCGGGGTTGGGCAGGTACTCGTCGGAGAAGACGTCCCAGATCGCCTTCGGCGTGACCTCGCCGCCCTCGGCGTCGGTCTTGGCCTGGATGATGCGCGAGAACTCGATCTGCATGCGGCGCGGCAGGTCCAGCTTGTGGTCGTTCTTCAGGACGTAGGCGATGCCGCCCTTGCCGGACTGCGAGTTGACGCGGATGACCGCCTCGTAGGAGCGGCCGACGTCCTTCGGGTCGATCGGCAGGTACGGAACGGCCCACTCGATGTCGTCGACGGTCTTGCCCTGGGCGGCCGCGTCGGCCTCCATGGCGTCGAAGCCCTTCTTGATGGCGTCCTGGTGGGAGCCGGAGAAGGCGGTGTAGACCAGGTCGCCCGCGTAGGGGTGGCGCGGGTGGACCTCCATCTGGTTGCAGTACTCGCTGGTACGACGGATCTCGTCGATCTGCGAGAAGTCGACCTGCGGGTCGATGCCCTGCGAGAACAGGTTCATGCCCAGCGTGATCAGGTCGACGTTGCCGGTGCGCTCGCCCTGCCCGAACAGGCAGCCCTCGATGCGGTCGGCGCCGGCCATCAGGGCCAGCTCGGCGGCGGCGACTGCGGTGCCGCGGTCGTTGTGCGGGTGCACGGAGATGCAGATGTGCTCGCGGCGGGTCAGGTTGCGGGCCATCCACTCGAAGCGGTCCGCGTGCGTGGACGGCGTCGAACGCTCCACGGTGGCGGGCAGGTTCAGGATGATCTCGCGGCCCTCGGACGGCTGCCAGACGTCGCAGACGGCCTCGCAGACCTCCAGGGCGAAGTCCAGCTCGGTGTCGGTGAAGATCTCCGGGCTGTACTGGTAGCCGAAGGTGGTCTCGGGACCCAGCAGCTTGTCGGCGTACTCCATGACCAGGCGGGTGCCGTCGACGGCGATCTGCTTGATCTGCTCCTTGGAGCCGCGGAAGACCACGCGGCGGAAGGTGGGGGCGGTCGCGTTGTACAGGTGCACGGTGGCGCGCTTGGCGCCCACCAGCGATTCCACGGTCCGCTCGATCAGGTCCTCGCGGGCCTGGGTCAGCACGGAGATGGTGACGTCGTCCGGGATCGCGCCCTCTTCGATGATGGAGCGTACGAAGGCGAAGTCGGTCTCGCCGGAGGAGGGGAAGCCGACCTCGATCTCCTTGTAGCCCATGCGCACCAGCAGGTCGAACATCTCGCGCTTGCGGGCGGGGGTCATCGGGTCGATCAGCGACTGGTTGCCGTCGCGCAGGTCGGTGGAGAGCCAGCGGGGAGCCTTGGTGACGCGGGCGTCCGGCCAGGTGCGGTCGGGGATGTCCACCTGCTCGTACCGGCCGTACTTGTGGATCGGCATCCCGGAGGTCTTCTGGGTGTGGGTCGCGTTGGTGATGGGCGTGGGGCGACCGACAAAAGGCTGCTGGCTCATGGCGTTGGGCTCCTCGCGTGTCCGCGTGTAGTTCGCTGGAACGGCCGACGGCGGTCGTAAAAACCGCAACACCAAACTCCGCGGGGAGGGGGTCGGCCTACGACTACAGACCCTCGCCGCGGCAGCTAAGGAGAAGCAGCCCGAAACGCATGATGGGCCGAGCCTAACCGAGCCGCGCCGTAACGCGAGGACCTGTTTCAGTATGCGGGACCGGCCTGTCCGATTTGTACCTAATGTGAGCTACATCGCTTTTCTCGATACAGGTCCGGCCGATCCGTCAACGCGGTGTGACCGCTTTCAGACAACCGAATGAATCATGGTTGCGGGTAGTGACACGGGTGTGACGCACTGCCACATTGCCGGGATGGATGCCTCCCACGTTCACCGCCACCCCGTCTTCTGCACGGTGGTCCCGCCCCACCTGCTCGACAAGATCGCCCGGTCCGAGGTGGTCCGGCGCGCCGACGCCGCCCAGCGCACCCTCGAACAGGACGCCCTGCTGCGCACCCGGCGCAACGTCACCACCCTGCGCGGGATCGCCCCCGCCGCGGCGACGCCCGTCTCCGACGAGCCCCGCCGGACCATCTACGACGCCCAGCACCGCACCCGGCTGCCCGGGAAGAAGGTGCGCGGGGAGGGCGACGAGGCCGTCGGCGACGCCACCGTCAACCGCGCGTACGCGGGGCTCGGCGCCACGTACGAACTGTTCCTGAAGGGCTTCGGCCGGCACTCGATCGACGACTCCGGGCTGGCCCTGGACGCGAGCGTCCACTACGGCCAGGACTACAACAACGCCTTCTGGGACGGGCAGCAGATGGTGTTCGGCGACGGGGACGGGGACATCTTCCTCGACTTCACCGTGTCGATCGACGTCATCGGGCACGAGCTCACCCACGGGGTCACCCAGTACACGGCGAACCTCGACTACCACGGGCAGTCCGGCGCCCTGAACGAGTCGATGTCCGACGTCTTCGGTTCGCTGATCAAGCAGTACTCGCTCGACCAGACGGCCCAGGACGCGGACTGGCTGATCGGCGCCGGGCTGCTGGGCCCGAACGTCAGCGGGGTCGCACTGCGCTCGATGAAGGCGCCGGGCACGGCGTACGACGACGACGAGCTCGGCAAGGACCCGCAGCCGGCGACGATGGACGACTACGTGAAGACCTCGCAGGACAACGGCGGGGTGCACATCAACTCCGGCATCCCGAACCACGCCTTCTACCTGGTGGCGACCGAGCTCGGCGGCAAGGCGTGGGAGCGGGCCGGGCGGATCTGGTACGACACGCTGACGGGCGGCGAGCTGGCCTCGGACGCGGACTTCAAGGACTTCGCCCGGCTGTCGGTCGCGGCCGCGGTGGCCCGGTACGGCGACGGCGGAGCGGAGCACCAGGCCCTGCAGAAGGCGTGGTCGGCGGTCGGCCTGGGGTAGAAGGCAGGACATGCGGATTCTGGTGGTGCGGACGGGCGGCTTCGCGGGCATCGAGCGCCGGGCCGAGGTGGACACCTCGGGGCGGCCCGACGAGGACGAGTGGCGGGCCCTGGCCCAGCTGGCGCTGCGGCCCGTCCCGCCCGCACCCGGGTCGGACCGGATCCGGGACGGGTTCTCGTACCGGATCACCGTCGACGGCCGGACGGTCTCCTGCCAGGAGCCGAACCTGTCGGAGGCGCAGCGGACGCTGATCTCCCGGCTGCTGAAGGAAGGCGCCTGAGCGGAGCGTTGCCGGAACGGCAACAAGGTTTGCCCGTAGGGGCGGCCGGGCGGAGCATCGGCCGTACCGGCCCCCGTACGGGAAGAGGAACCCATGACCGAGCACACGCACACGCATACGCAGCACCACCCCGCATCCGGGCCCCCGGCGGGAGAGGAGTTCTGGGACGGCCGCTACGCGGAGAGCGACCGGATCTGGAGCGGCGAGGCCAACGCCGTGCTGGTGCGCGAGGCCTCCGGCCTCGCCCCGGGGCGGGCCCTGGACCTCGGCTGCGGGGAGGGCGGCGACGCCGTCTGGCTGGCCCGCCGCGGGTGGACCGTCACCGGGACCGACATCTCCGGTGTCGCTCTCGGCCGGGCGGCCGGGCACGCGGCGGACGCCGGGGTCGCGGACCGGGTCTCCTTCGCCCGGCACGATCTGACGGAGTCCTTCCCGCAGGGGGAGTTCGACCTCGTCTCGGCCTGCTTCCTGCACAACTACGGCGACTTCCCCCGGGACGCCGTCCTGCGCACGGCCGCCGCGGCCGTGGCCCCCGGCGGCACCCTGCTGGTGGTCGGCCACGCGGGATGGGCGCCGTGGCAGGAGGACCGGGAGGAGGCGCACTTCCCCACGCCCGAGGAGGTCCTGGCGCAGCTGGAACCGGTCACCGCGGGCTGGGAGGTGCTGCGCGCCGAGGAGACCGAGCGGGTCCAGGCGAAGCCCGACGGCTCGCCGGGACACCGTACGGACAACGTGGTGCGGATGCGCCGGCCCGCGTAGCCGAACGGCACGGTGAACGGCACGGCGAACGGCACGACGACGCACGGCCGCGGCCCCGCTCGGGGGCCGCGGCCGTGCGTCGTCGTGTGGTGCGGCTGGGGCCGGTCTTCCGGATCGGGCCCCAGGCCCCTCAGAACCCCAGCTTGCGCAGCTGCTTGGGGTCGCGCTGCCAGTCCTTGGCGACCTTGACGTGCAGGTCGAGGAAGACCGGGGTGCCGAGCAGCGCCTCGATGTGCTTGCGCGACTTCATCCCGACCTCCTTCAGCCGGGAGCCCTTCGGGCCGATGATGATGCCCTTCTGGCTGGGCCGCTCGATGTAGACGTTCGCGTGGATGTCCAGCAGCGGGCGGTCCGCCGGGCGGTTCTCCCGGGGGATCATCTCCTCGACCACGACGGCGATCGAGTGCGGGAGCTCGTCCCGTACGCCCTCCAGCGCGGCCTCGCGGATCAGCTCCGCGACCATCACCATCTCGGGCTCGTCGGTGAGGTCGCCCTCCGGGTACAGCGGCGGGCTCTCGGGCAGCAGCGGCGCGATCAGGTCGGCCAGCAGCTGGACCTGGGTGTCGCCGACCGCCGAGACGGGGACGATCTCGGTCCACTCGAAGCCCAGCTCCTCGGCGAGCTGGTGAACGGCGAGGAGCTGCTCGCCCACCTGCTTGGACTCGACCAGGTCGGTCTTGGTGATGATGGCGATCTTGGGGGTCTTCTTGATCCCCGCGAGCTCCTTGGCGATGAACTTGTCGCCGGGGCCGAGCTTCTGGTCGGCCGGCAGGCAGAAGCCGATCACGTCGACCTCGGCCCAGGTGGTCCGCACGACGTCGTTCAGCCGCTCGCCGAGCAGGGTGCGCGGCTTGTGCAGACCGGGCGTGTCGACCAGTACGAGCTGGGCGTCGGGGCGGTGCACGATGCCGCGGACGGTGTGGCGGGTGGTCTGCGGCCGGTTGGAGGTGATCGCGACCTTGGTGCCCACGAGTGCGTTGGTCAGGGTCGACTTCCCCGCGTTGGGGCGGCCGACGAAGCAGGCGAAGCCCGCACGGTGCGGGGCGGTGGACTCGGGGGAACGATCGCTCATACGGGCCATTCTCCCCGATGCGGGTCCCAGCGCCGACCAGCCCGCCGCGAGGAGGGCGAGGACGCCCGCGAGAACGGCCGCGAGCCGGGGCCGTGCGGCGTAGCCGGTGGCGGCCCGGCCGACGGCTCCCGCGGCCTCGGCGCGCACCGTGATCTCGGCCCGTTCGACGGCGGGCGGGTGCTCCCACCTGGTGCTGAGCCGGACTTCCTGCCCGGGGAGCAGCTCGGCGGGCAGCCCGGTGAGCTCGCGGCCGAGGAGGCGGCGGCCGAGGGCGCCGGAGGCGGTGAGGGTGGCGCGGGGGCGCAGGGTGACGTTGCCGAGGTTGTGGAGCGTGTACGAGATCTCCGTCCCGGAGGCGCGCAGGTCCTCGACGGCCAGGGCGGGGGCGGTGGGGCCGGCCACCCGCAGGTAGAGCCGGGCGGCGACGGCGCGGCGCACGCTCTCGTCGAGGGCGACGATGGCGCCGGGGTGGTCGCCCGGTTCCGCCCGGTCGGGGACGGTGAGGGTGAAGCCGACGTCCACGGCGCCGTGGGCCGGGACGGTGACCCGCTCCTGCGCGAGCCGCGCCCAGGCGGCGGTGGCGCGGCGCGGCTCGTCGGGACCGCGGAGGGCGAAGCCGCCGTCGCGGGCGGTGTTGTAGGCGTCGGCGGCGTAGAGGCGGAAGGTGCGGGGGCGGTCGCCGCGGTTGGTGACGGTGACGGCGTCGCCGACGGCTTCGCCGGGGGCGGCGGCGAGGTAGAAGCAGGGCCGCTGCGCCGCGCGGTTGGCCACCGGGACCACGGACCACTGCCCGTCGTCGGCGGCCGCCGCCGTCCCGGCGGGCAGGAGCAGCAGGACGGCGCCGAGCATCCGGGGCACCACGGCCGCGGCCCTGCCCACGGGCCCGGGCGGGAGCCGTGGAGCGGGGGTCACGCGAGGGTCAGGGTCAGGACCGCCCGGTACGCGCCGGGCGGGGTGTACGGCGGCACCGTGAGGGTGACCGCCGCGTCGATCGTGAACGTCCCGCCCGCCAGGGTCCCGTCCGGCGCGGAAGCGAGCACCGCCCCCTGCGGCCCGACCACCCCGGCACTGCCCGCCACGCACCGGCCCGGGCTGCCCGGCGCGGCCGTGCACGCCGGGGTCCAGCTCAGCGAAGCCCCCGGGATCCGGACCCCGCCGGGGCCCGTGAAGTCCGTGACCTTGCCGATCAGCGTCCATCCCGCCGGTCCGCCGCGGGCGTCCTCGACCGTGACCGTCCCGATCCGGCCGGGGGCCGCGCCGCGCTCCCCGTACGGGACCGCGCCCAGCGTGATCGACTCGCCCGCCTGAGTCATCGTCAGCGCGCCCGGCTCGACCACCGCCGTCACCGTCCGCGTGCCCGGCGGCGTCCGCGCCGCGGCGACGACCGTGTACGCCGCCGGGCCGGATCCCCGCTGCGCCGACCACGCCGTGCCCTCGTACGCCACCACCGCCGTCGTCGCCCGGTCGGTGACCGGCAGCTCCGCCGAGACCGCGCCCCGCGCGTCCGCCGTGGCCGCCACCCGGTCCGCGGTCTCGGCGGCGCCCGCGCGGCCGGCCACCGTCACGGCCGCGCCCGGGGCGAAGCCGGCGCCGGTGACCTTGACCTCGGCGCCCGGCCTCCCGTAGGCCGCACCCAGCGCGAGCGACCGCAGGTTGGCCCGGGTGGGGGTCCCGCCGGCGGTAGCCGGGGGAGGGCTCGCGGTGAGCCGTTCGAACACCGGCGCCCCGGTGACGGCGCAGACGGTGTCGAGGTCCAGCAGGTGGCTGGTGTGCAGCGTGTAGCCGCCCGGGGCCAGGGTGATCCCGCCGGCCCCGGTGACGGTGAACGTGCCGGTCATGGTGACGGCCGGCAGCTCCGCCCCCGCCTGGACGGGGTCGTTCCTCTTCGCCCCCACGACGGTGACCTCACCGCTCTGCGCACCCCCCAGCAGGATCCGCCCGGCCGGCGTCAGCACATCGGCCGGGAGGTCGGCGGCGATCGGGTTCACGGCGGGGGTCCGGGCCACCTGGTACGTCACGGTGACCGTGTCGCCGACCGTCGGCGCCGGGTCGTCCACGGTGATCCGGGCCGTGGTCGGCCCGTCGGCGGGCGGCAGTCCGGCCTCCTGCGGCGCCGCGCAGTGCGTCGGGAACTCCACCTGCCCGGACGGCGCCTCCCCTTCGGCCGCGGCGGGCGGGCTCAGCGCGCCCCCGGTCGTCGCGGCGAGCGCGGCCATGCCGAGGGCCACCGACCATCTCGTGCTGCCCGCCCGTGTTCGCACGGCCCGCCCCCTAGGTCGTGTCGCCAGGGGGCCATTCACGAGCGGGCGGCGGGAGAAGTCAATGCACGGACCCGGCATCAACTGATGGCCCATCAGGAGCTGGCAGACTCCCCGGGTCCACCGCCCGCACGGAACGTGCGCCGGTACGCCGTCGGGCTCACCCCCAGCGCCGCCTGCACGTGCTTGCGCAGCGACTGCGCCGTCCCGAACCCCGTCTCCCGCGCCACCTGTTCCATCGGCAGCTCCGTCCGCTCCAGCAGCCGCCGGGCCCGTTCCACCCGCTGGCCGACGATCCACTCGCCGGGGCTGACCCCCGACTCCTCCCGGAACCGGCGGGTGAACGTCCGTACCGACATGGCCTCCTGCCGGGCCAGGTCGACCAGCCGCACCGGCTCGTGCAGCCGGTCCAGCACCCACGCGCGGGCCGCCGCCGTACTGGCCAGCTGCGGCTGCGGCACCGGCCGGTCGATGAACTGCGCCTGCCCGCCGTCCCGGTGGGGCGGTACGACGGTGCGCCGGGCCACGTCGTTGGCGACGGCCGCGCCGTGGTCGCGGCGCACGATGTGCAGGCACAGGTCGATGCCGGCCGCGACCCCGGCCGAGGTCAGCACGTCCCCGTCGTCGGTGTAGAGCACGCCGGCGTCCACCCGCACGGCCGGGAAGAGCCGCTGGAAGTGCTCGGCGTGCGCCCAGTGGGTGGTGGCCGGACGGCCGTCCAGGAACCCGGCGGCGGCCAGCACGTACCCGCCCGTGCAGATGGAGACGAGCCGCGTCCCGGGCCGGATGCGGGCGAGCGCCCCGGCGAGCTCGCCGGTCAGCCGGCCCTCCTCGTACACCGGCCCCAGCTCGTACGAGGCGGGCACCACCACGGTGTCCGCGGTGGCCAGCAGCTCGGGACCGTGCTCGACGTGGACCGCGAAATCGGCGTCCGTGCGCACCGGCCCGGGGGCGAGGGCGCAGGTGAGGATCTCGTACAGCGGCGCTCCGGCGGGATCCTTGGCGCGGCCGAAGATCCGGTGCGGGATGCCGAGCTCGAAGGGCAGCAGCCCGGTGAGTGCGAGGACGACGACGCGGTGAGGGGCCATGGCCCAATCGTATCGAAGGGTGTCGGTCAGGCCACTGTCGTACGGGACCCTCCCGGCTGGAAGCTGTCTG
>NZ_LGDB01000026.1:0-10294 GCF_001279655.1 Streptomyces sp. WM6372
AAGCGACGCGACCGCAGGGAGCGCCCTTGACGGACCGACCCGACACGGAAGGACAGTGGACTGACGGGACGCCCCCGGACCCCTCACCGACCCCGGCCGGCCGGGATCCCGCCCCCAACAGCCCGGCCGACCTCACCCGCCCCCGAACCACGGGACCCCGCCGCCGACCGGGTGAGACGGGCTGGCCGTCCGGCCGTGTCGGCGAGCTGTCACATCTGCCCGGGCTGTTCCGTCAGAGCTGTGTAACGGTCCACACGCCCACCCAGCAGGAGATCATCATGGACGCTCGGCTCGACTTCTTCGGCAACGCCCTCGCCGCCAAGTTCTCGCGGTACATCAACTCGGCGGGCAAGGTCATCTCGGACTCGACCCTGCCGCACGCGACCCAGGAGCTGGTGAAGCTGCGGGCCAGCCAGATCAACGGCTGCGGCTTCTGCACCGACATGCACTACAAGGACGCCGTGCACGCCGGGGAGGACGCGCTGCGGCTGAACCTGGTCGCGGCCTGGCGCGAGGCCACGGTGTTCACCGACGCCGAGCGGGCGGCCCTGGAGCTGACGGAGCAGGGCACGCGCATCGCCGACGCGGCCGGCGGCGTCACGGACCAGGCCTGGACGGACGCCTCCAAGCACTACGACGAGGACCAGATGGCGGCCCTGGTCTCCCTCATCGCCCTGATCAACACCTACAACCGGATGAACGTGATCGTCCAGCAGCCGGCCGGCAGCTACCAGCCGGGGCAGTTCGGCTGACCCGTCGCCCCGCCATGGCCGCTGGCAGCTGGCCGCTGGCCACTGGCCACTGGCCACTGGCCACTGGCAGCAGCGGAACGGCTGCGTCCCAAGGCGTCCGCGCTGCACACTTGATGAGGGTTCGCCAGGTCTCTTTCCTCACCCCGTGGAGCAGCCGTGGAGTCTCCGGAGATACCGATCACGATCACGCCTCAGCAGGCCGCCCACGGGGTGATCCTGAGCGTGCCGCTGCCCACCGGCAACGCCCGGCTGCGGATTCCGCCCTCCCGGGACGGGGACCTCGTACGGGCCCGGGTCGGCCAGGGCGAGGTGCTCGTGCGGATCCGGGTCGCCGGCGCGCCGGCGCCGCAGGCGCCCGTGTCGAACGGGCGGGGGTGTCTGGTCGCACTCGGTGTCGCCATCGCCGTCGTCGTCGGCGTGGTCCTGCTGAACAGCGGGGGCGACGACGACGCCGACAGCGCGGCCTCCCCGACGCCCGTTCCCTCGTACAGCTCCCCGACCCGGTCGCCGATCCCCGTCCCGCCGCCCGTGAGCCGGGAGACCGACGTCGTCGCCCCGCCCTCCGAGGAGCCGGCCCCCAGTCCGTTCGACCGGGGGACCTGCCTCAACGGGGAGCTCCCCGACTCGACCACCGCCCAGCGCGTCACGGGGGTGAAGGAGGTCTCCTGCTCGGCGTCCGACGCGCACTACAAGGTCATCGAGCGCATCCCGCTGACCTCCGAGTTGGAGCGCTGCAACAGCAATCCGAAGACCCAGTACGCGTTCTCGTACCGCTACAGCCGGGGCGGGATCACCATCAACGAGTACGTGTACTGCCTCGTCGGCCTCGGCTCGTACGCCCGCGACTGAGCCCCGCCCTGCCGCCGCCCCCACCCCCGCGTACCCCTACCCGTACAGCGCGTCGATCTGCGCCGCGTAGCGTTCCGCCACCGCCTTGCGGCGGAGCTTCAGGGTCGGGGTCAGGGTGCCGGCCTCGATGGTGAACTCCTCGGGGAGGACGTGGAAGGCGCGGATGCGGGCCGGGCGGGAGACCGTGGCGTTGGCCGCCGTGACCGCCTCCTCGACCAGGGCGCGGACCGCGGGGTGGGCGGCCGCGGCAGCCAGGTCGAAGCCCTCGCGGCCGTCGCCGCCCAGGTCCCGGTCGGGGCCCTCGACCCCCTCCCGGCGCGCCCACGCCGTGATCTCCTCCGCGTCCAGGGTGATCAGCGCGACCGGGTGGGGCCGGCGGTCGCCGATCAGGACCGCCCGCGATACGTACGGGGAGCGCTGTACGGCGAACTCGACCTCCGTCGGGGTGATGTTCTTGCCCGCCGAGGTGATGATCAGCTCCTTCTTGCGGCCCGTGATCGACAGGAACCCGTCGGCGTCCAGTTCCCCCAGGTCCCCGGTGTGCAGCCAGCCCTGCGCGTCCAGTGCCTCCGCCGTCGCGGCCCCGTTCGCGTGGTAGCCCGGGAAGATCATCGGGCCCCGGGCCAGCACCTCGCCGTCGGCCGCGATGCGGACCTCGCAGCCCGCGATCGGCCGGCCCACCGTGCCGGGGCGCACGGCCTCGGGGTGGTTGAAGCTGATGAGCCCGGCGGACTCGGTCATTCCGTAGCCCTCGTACACCGGGATCCCGCAGGCCCGCAGGAAGTCCAAGGTCTCCGGGGCGATCGGTGCTCCCCCGGTCACCGCGTGCCCCAGCCGGCCCCCGAAGGCGCCCCTGACCAGGGAGTACAGGCTCTTCTCCGCCTCCTCGTAGGCCGGCCGGTCGGCCTCGGGCAGGCGGCCCTCCGCCTCCAGCACCCCCAGCCGCACCGCCTCCCGGAAGCGCTCGGCGCCGCCCTCCTGCGCCTGCGCCAGGGACAGCACCACGGAGTGCACCTTCTCGAACAGGCGCGGTACGGAGGGGAGATGGGTGGGCCGCGCCTCGGCCAGTTCGGACAGCACGTCCTCGATCCGGCCGCCGAAGTAGCACAGCTCCCCGCCCGCCAGGAGGGTCGTGAACTGGATCAGCTGCGCCAGCAGGTGCGCGAGGGGGAGGTAGAGGTAGGTGGAGTCACCCGGCCCGCCCTGGATCAGCGGCTGCGTCGCGTCCTGGACGGCGCCCAGGTTCCCGTGCGTGAGGCGGCAGCCCTTCGGCAGGCCGGTCGTGCCCGAGGTGTAGACGATCGAGGCGTCGTGGCCGGGTTCCACCCCCCGGGCCCGGTGCAGGAGTTCCGCCTCCGGAGCCTGTTCCAGCTCCGGCAGCGCGTCCATCCGTACGACCGCGCGCAGCGCGGGCAGCTTCGCCCGCAGCGCCTCCACCCGGTCCGCCTGCGCCGCGTCGTCGCAGACGACGGCCACCGCCTCCGCGTCCGAGAGGACCCAGGCCAGCTCCTCCTCCCCCGCCGTCGGGTAGACCGGTACGAGGACGGCGCCCGCCGCCAGGATCCCGAAGTGGGTGTACGTCCACGCCGGCCGGGTCTCGGCCAGGACCGCCACCCGCTCGCCGGGGCCGACCCCCAGCGCGATCAGCGCCCGCCCGGTCCGCCGTACGCGCTCGCGCAGTCCGGCGTACGTGACGGTGGCCCATCCCCCGTCCGGGTCCCGGTGGCGCAGGGCGCTCTCACCGCCGAACCGCTCCCCCGTCCACTCCGTGAACACCGCCAGCGTCTCCGGTCGCACAGCGTCCATCGCGTTCGCCTCCCTGGGGTGCGTACGCCGTGCGCACGACGTACGTCCGACCGACGCTAGGCAGCCAACCCCCTCGCGGGACATGACCGGAAGCGTCACGCCCCCTGACCGCAGCGCTCATCCGGGCTACCGTCGGATCCATGGGGAGGCGGACGATCACCGTGCACCATGTGCGTGCCGTGCTCGCGGGGGCGGCGCGCGGCGGCATCGACACCGTGCCGCTGCTCCAGGAGGCGCAGATCCCGCCGCTGCTGCTCGGCGACGACCGGGCGCGGATCACGCCGGCGCAGTTCGCCCGGCTGTTCCGGGCGCTGTACCGGACCACGCAGGACGAGTTCCTCGGCCTGTCGGCGGTGCCGAGCCGCCCGGGCACGTTCGCGATGATGTGTTACGCCTCGCTGGGCTGCCGGGACCTCGGCGCGGCGGTGGAGCGCGCCGCGACCTTCTACGGCCTCTTCCCCGGCGGCCCGGAACTGGTCTTGGAGGTCACGGGGGACGAGGCGCGGTTCACGGTGCGCAACGACTTCGCCCGGGACGAGGAGCGGTTCCTGACCGAGTGCGTGCTCGCCATCTGGCACCGGCTGAGCAGCTGGCTGATCGGGCGGCGCATCCCGCTCGCGTACGCGGCGTTCGCGTACCCTCCGCCGCCGCACGAGGCCGAGTACGAGATCCTGTTCGACTGCCCGGTCCGCTTCGGGGCGGACGGTACGGGGGCCGCCTTCGACGCGCACTGGCTGGCCGCACCGCTCGTACGGGACGAGGCGGCGCTGGACGCGATGCTGCGCCGGGCCCCCTTCGACCTGCTGTCGAGGCCGGAGTACGGGACGACGGTCGCGGAGCAGGTCCGCCGGGCCCTGGCGCGGCAGTTGCGGACCTCGCCGCGGCTGCCGGCGCTCGGGGAGGTGGCGGCGCGGCTGGCGGTGTCCCCGGCGACGCTGCGGCGGCGGCTGCAGCAGGAGGGGACGTCGTTCCAGCAGCTGAAGGACCACGTACGGCGGGACGCGGCGATCGCGGGGCTGGCGGAGAGCGGCGAGCCGATAGCGGAACTGGCGGCCCGCCTCGGCTTCTCGGAGGACACGGCCTTCCACCGCGCGTTCCGCCGCTGGACGGGCACGACCCCGGGCGCGTACCGCATCGCGTCGGGCGGCTGAGGCGGGCCCGGCCCGCTTACGGGATGTTGGCGGTCGACTCGCAGCGGACGGCGACGTCGGCGGTGCCGCCCTGGCCGTCGCAGAAGTCGACGTTCGCCCCGCCGTCGAGGAAGTCGTCGGCCGGGCCGGCGAAGATCGAGTCGTCGCCGGCCTGGCCGCGGAGCTGGTCCCGGCCGCCCGCGGTGCCGGCGGTCGCGTCCCCGTCGAAGTTGGTGTTGTCGCCGAAGAGCGTGTCGTCGCCGCCCCCGGCGTCGATCGTGTCGTTGCCGGCCGCGGTGACGGAGGCGTCGCCGACCGAGCTGTCGCCGATGAGGATCTCGGCCGCGGAGCCGCCGACGATCCGGTCGTTGCCCGCGCCCCTGGCCTGTCCGCCGGCCGGGTCGCCGATGTTGTGGTCGCCGACGGCGAAGACGCCGCCGTCGGCCCCCAGGTCCAGCAGGTCGTTGCCGCCGCTGCCGACGGCCGCCGTGATGCCCTCGCTGTCGCCGAGGAGGCTGTCGCCGGTTCCGGCGCCGCCGCGCAGGATGTCGTTCCCGGCGCCGGTGCCCGTCCCCTGGAAGGGGGCGGCGGAGTCGCCGACCAGGCCGTCGTCGCCGTTGCCGCCGTCCATCAGGTCGTTGCCGCCGCCCGTGGCGTCGCCGCCGAGGGCGACGCTGTCGCCGGTCATGTGCTCGTCGTCGCCGTCGCCGCCGGACATGCGGTCGTTGCCGCCGCCGCGGGCGGTCCCGGCGTCGTCGCTCTCGGAGTCGCCGACCATGAAGTCGGCGCCGGGGCCGCCGTCGAGGAGGTCGTGCCCGCCGCCCGTGGCGTTGCCGCTCGCGGTGAACGAGTCGCCGACCATGTCGTCGTCGCCGTCGCCCCCGCGCAGTTCGTCGTTGCCGCCGCCCGTGGCGTCGCCGGCGGCGACGGCCGTGTCGCCGCGGAGGACGTCGTTGCCGGCGCCGCCGTCGAGCCGGTCGTTCCCGGCGCCGCCGATGAGCTGGTCGTTCCCGCCGAGCCCGCAGACGAGGTCGTTGCCGCCGAGCCCGTTGACGGTGTCGGCTCCCGCCGAGCCCACGATGACGTCGTTGCCGGGCGTGCCGTTGAGGGTGCCGCTGCCGGTGATGGTGGCGGGGACGCCGAAACAGGTCACGGGGGCGGCCGAGGCCCCGGCGGCCGGCATCCCGAGGGCGAACAGCGCGGCGGTGACGACACCGGCCGTGACGATGGGGCGAGCCATGCGAGTCCTCCGACGACGGTCCGTTACGACATCGCAGCACCCCTCCCACCCCCCACCCGTCCCGCAAGCGGAGGCTCCGCCGACTGCCGCACCTTGTCCCTCCCACGGGTGGCGGGCGGGCGGCCATGCGGGCGTGCGGCCCTGCGGGCGTGCGAATCCGGGTCAGGAAAGGTGAGCTGCGCGGTCAGCGACGTTCCGACCGGTCGGTCACTACGTTCTCCTCACCTGTCCCCCGCACGAAACGTTCCGTTGGGAGAGCCGCCCATGCGTTTCCGAACCCCCGCAGCCGCAGCCGTGGCCGCGACCGCGACCGTGGCCATGGCCGCACTGGCCTTCTCGGTCTCGGTCCCGGCCCCCGCCACCGCGGCCGAAACCGGGCGGGCCGGCGACATCGTCGATGTCGCGCCGTCCGCGTTCCATCCGCTGCCCGGCCAGCCGACCGGCACCAAGGCGTGGAAGATCCACTACCGGTCCAGCACCGCCGCCGGTGTCCCGAACACCGTCTCCGGCACCGTGATCGTCCCGCAGGACGGCCGGACCGGCCCGCGGCCGCTCGTCACTTACGCCGTCGGCACCGTTGGCATGGGCGACTCCTGCGCGCCGAGCGACAACCTCCCGTACGGCACCGCCATGGAGGCCAACCTCATCCAGCAGCTCACCCTGCGCGGCTGGGCCGTGGTCGTCACCGACTACGAGGGGCTCGGCACGCCGGGGGTGCACACGTACACGGTCGGCCCGTCGGCCGGCCGCGCCGTGCTCGACGCGGCCCGCGCGGCCACCCGGCTCCCCGAGGCGGGGCTGCCGGCGGACACCCCGGTCGGCATCATGGGCTACTCCCAGGGCGGCCAGGCCAGCAGCTGGGCCGCCGAGCTGCAGGGTTCGTACGCCCCCGAACTCAAGGTGAAGGGCACGGCGACGGGCGGGGTCCCGGCCGACCTGATGAAGGTGGCCGAGTTCAACAACGGCTCGTACGGCTCGGGGCTCGTCTTCATGGCGGCGGCCGGGCAGGACGCGGCGTTCCCGGAACTGCGGCTCGACTCGTACCTCAACCCGGCGGGCAAGGCGCTGGTGGCCGGGATGAAGGAGAACTGCGTGGCCATCGACGCCATCGCGGGCTCCTTCAAGCGGATCTCCGACCTGACGACCCGCAATCCGCTCGAACAGCCGGACTGGCAGGCCCGGTTGGACCAGAGCCGGCTGGGGCGGACGGCGCCGTCCGCGCCGGTGTACCAGTACCACGCGCTCGGCGACGAGCTGATCCCGTACGCGGTCGGGCGGCAGCTGCGCTCGGAGTGGTGCGCGAAGGGCGCGGACGTGGAGTGGCGGACCATCTGGGTCGGTGAGCACGTCAGCGGCGTGATCACGCACTCCGTGGCGGCGGGGAACTGGCTCGCCGACCGCTTCGCGGGCCGCCCGACGCACGCCGACTGCTGAGGGCCTCGGGGCCGCGGCCTAACGGCCGGCGGCCTCCGCGTTCCGGATGATCCGGGCGAGCAGCTCCCGTACGGCGGCCGTCTCGGACTCGGAGAGGCCCTCGGCCAGCCGGGCGTCGAGCTTCGCCACGAGCGCGTCGGCGGCGGCGAACACCTCCGCGCCCCGCTCGGTCATCCGGATCTCGATGAGCGTGCCGTGGATCGGGTGCGGGGTGCGCGCGATGAGACCGCGGGTCTCCAGCCGGCCGAGCAGGCTGTTCATCGTCTGCGGGGTCACCGAGAGCTTCCGCGCGAGCTCGGCGGCGTTGATCCCGGGGTTGTCGCTGAGCACGGCGAGCGCGGCCTGCTGGGCAGCGGTGATCCCGGCCTCGCGCACAGCGGCCTCCTTGGCGGCCTGCGTGATGCGTTCGGCCTGCTTGATGTGGATCAGCAGGCGCTCGGAGTAGTGCATGGGGCGAGTGTAAGAGCGGCTGCCGGTCGGGTGCCAGTCATCACCGAGCGGTCAGCCAGCTTGCAGACAGCCATCAGCATGCTGTTAGCTAAAAGCACACGAACTCCTGCACGTCTCACCAAGGGGATACCGCCATGACCGCTGTCCGCACCCGTCCGGCCCTCAGCAACGACCTCGCGCGCGCCATCGTCGACGCCGCCCTCGCCGCCGCCCGGGAGACGGAGCTGCGCTTCGCCATCGCCGTGGTGGACGAGTCCGGCCACCTCAGCGCGTTCGCGCGGATGGACGGCTCGGGCCTGATGACCATCCAGATCGCCCAGGACAAGGCGTACACCGCGGCCGCCTTCGGCCTGAGCACCACCGACTGGCACGAGTTCGTCGAGAACGACGCGCAGCTGGCCCCGGGCGCCCGGACCGGCATCGACCGGCTGGTCACGTTCGGCGGCGGACTGCCGATCGTCGTCGACGGCCAGCTGGTCGGCGGCATCGGCGTCTCGGGCGGCCACTGGTCGGACGACGTCAAGATCGCCGAGGCCGGCCTGACCGCCGTCCCCGCATAGCCGGCTGGGGGGCGGGAGGTCCGAAAGCCGGTCTCCCGCCCCGCCGACGCCCCGGGGTCACGGCTTGCGGTACAGGTCGTCGATCTGCTGCTCGAAGTCGCGGGCGATCCTGGCGCGCTTCAGTTTCAGGGACGGGGTCAGGTGGCCGCCCGCCTCCGTGAACTCCCCCGCCAGCACCGCGAAGCGGCGTATCGACTCCGCTCGCGAGACCAGGCGGTTCGCCTCGTCCACCGCCCGCTGGAGTTCCGCCCGCAGTTCCTCGTCCCGCACCAGCTCCCGCATCGGCATCGTCGTCTTCTTCCGCATCTGCCGCCAGTGCGCCAGCCCCTCCGGCTCCAGCGTGATCAGCGCCACCACGTACGGCCGGTTGTCGCCGACCACCATGCACTGGCCGACCAGCGGGTGGGCCCGCAGCCAGTCCTCCAGCGGGGCCGGGGCCACGTTCTTGCCGCCGGAGGTGATGATCAGGTCCTTCTTCCGGCCGGTGATCGTCAGGTAGCCCTCGCCGTCCAGCTCCCCTATGTCCCCCGTCGGGAACCAGCCGCCTCCCCCCACGACCGCGTGGGCGGAGTTCCAGTACCCCGCGAACACGTGCCGCCCCCGCAGCAGCACCTCCCCGTCCTCCGCGATGCCCACGGCGGTGCCCGGCAGCGGCCACCCGACCGTCCCGAGCCTCGGCTTCAGCGGCGGGGTGACCGTCGACGCCCCGGTCGTCTCCGTGAGCCCGTACCCCTCGAAGACCTCGATCCCGGCGCCGGTGTAGAACGCCGCGAGGCGCCGCCCGAGCGGCGAGCCGCCGCTCAGGATGTACCGCACGCGCCCGCCCAGCGCCGCCCGGATCCGCCGGTAGACGAGCGGGTCGTACAGTGCCCGCGCCGCCCGCAGGCTCACTCCCGGGGTCCGGCCCTCGACGATCTCCCCGTACCGCTGGGCGATCCGCGCCGCCCGGTCGAACGAGGCGGCCCGGCCCATCCGTTCGGCCGTCGCGCGCGCGGTGTTGTAGACCTTTTCCAGTACGTACGGGATGGCCAGCAGGAACGTCGGCCGGAACCCGGCGAGGTCGGCGAGCAGCTCCTCCGTCTTGATGCTCGGCGCGTGCCCGAGCCTGACCCGCGCCCGCATGCACCCCACGGCCACCATCCGCCCGAACACGTGCGAGAGCGGCAGGAACAGCAGCGTCGAGGCCGCGTCCGCGCTCACGGACTTGAAGACGGGGTGCAGCAGCTCGACCGCGTTGTCGGCCTCGGCGAAGAAGTTGGCGTGCGTGATCACGCAGCCCTTGGGCCGTCCCGTCGTACCGGACGTGTAGATGAGGGTGGCCACGGAGTCCGGCGTACGGACGGACCGGCGCGCGTGCACGACGGCGTCGGGCAGGTCCTCGCCGGCCTTGACCAGCCGCGCCACCGCGCCCGTGTCGAACTCCCACAGGTGCGCCAGCCAGGGCAGGTTGGCCCGCTCGGCGCTGATCAGGCGGGCCTGCGCGGTGTCCTCGACGGCGCAGGCCACGGCCCCGGAGTCCTGGATGATCCAGCGGGCCTGGAGCGCCGACGACGTCGGGTAGATCGGTACGGTGACCAGCCCCGCGGCCCACGCGGCGAAGTCCAGCAGGGTCCACTCGTACGTGGTCCGAGCCATGATCGCGAGCCGGTCCCCCTCGCGCAGCCCCTCGGCGATCAGGCCCTTCGCGACGGCCGTCACCTCGGCGGCGAACTCGGCGGCGGTCACGTCGCGCCAGCTGCCGTCCCGCTCCTTGCGGGCGAGCACCACGTCGCCGGGGGCCTCCCGGGCGTTCTGGAACGGGATGTCCCCGAGCGACCCGCTCACCGGCATCCCGGCCAGCGCGGGCACCTCCGCCTGCCGCACCACCCCGTCGACGACGGTCAACACGGGCGGCACCAGTGCGGGCGGTACCTGCTGGGGCGCGGCTTCCACGGCGATCTCCTCGGCTCGACTCCGGAGTTACCGCCGGTAATCTACGCACGGGTAACCCCTCTGACCAGCCCCCGCGCACCCCTTGGTCGAACCCACCCGACTCCTCCACACCCCCCGCACCCCCCGTACCCCCTTCCCTCC
>NZ_LGDB01000027.1:0-10056 GCF_001279655.1 Streptomyces sp. WM6372
GGCGGGGGCCGATGCGGGGGCCGAGGCCGCCGGATCCGCCTCCGCGTCCTTCCCGTTCGTCCCCTCCGCCGGCGTCCCGCAGCCCGCGAGGAACAGCGCTCCCGCCGTGAGCGCGAGGCCCGCTCTCCGGAGATTCCTGCGACGTTCCATGGACGACCCCTCCCGACACGCCGATCAACTACCTCGCAGATGCAAGGCGATCAGCCCCCTTGTGGCGAAAATGCCGTGCGCAACATACCTGAAGTCCCGCATCTGCCCTACCCCGTGAAAACCGCCCTGGAGCATCGGCCGAAAGGCCCGCCCGCAATCCCCGGCAAACGCCCCGGACGCTTGGCGGAAACACCCATTCCGGACGGGAATCCCGGCCGGACGGAGCCGGCGGCGATGATGGGGGCCCGCCCACGCACCACCCGGAACACGAAGCAGGAGCACCGCCCATGGCACGTCGGGTACACCAGCCGCTGGAGAACCAGGAGTTCGACTTCATCCTCGGCATGACCGAGGGGCCGGTTCTCGCCTACTTCATCGGCACCTGGCCCAAGGCCCTGGAGGCCTGCCGCGCGATGGACGCGCTCGTGTCCGAGGCGGCCGAGGAGTACGGCACGCGCCTGACGGCCGTCCGCACCGACATGACCCGCTGCCCGGAGCCGACCAGGCGTTTCGCCGTGACCGGAGCCCCCACCGTGGTCCTCGTCGCGGGCGGCGAGGCCGTGGCGAGCCACGCCGGGGCGATGAGCCGCGCCGAGCTCCGGGCCTTCCTGGACGCCCATCTCTGAGCCTCCCGGCGGCCACTCGGCCGGGCGGGCCAAAGGGGGCTATCTGGCCGAAAGTGGCATAGGTCAGATAGGTGCCTAGGGCATGTAATGGATTCCGGCGAGACGGACCCACGGAACCATGCTTACGAGGTGCTGCATGTCAGAGACCGTTGCCTTCCCCCAGGACCGAACCTGCCCCTACCACCCGCCGACCGCGTACGACCCGCTCCGCGAGGGCCGGCCGCTCTCCCGGGTCACCCTCTTCGACGGCCGCTCGGTCTGGGTGGTCACCGGGCACGCCGAGGCGCGCGCCCTGCTCTCCGACGGACGGCTCTCCGCCGACCGGCAGAACGAGGCCTTCCCCACTCCCACCAAGCGGTTCAAGGGGCTCCAGAACCGCCGTACGGCGCTGCTCGGCCTCGACGACCCCGAGCACAACGTCCAGCGCCGCATGCTCATCCCGAGCTTCACCCTGAAGCGGACCGCGGCCCTGCGGCCCGCCATCCAGGAGACCGTCGACCGGCTGATCGACGAGATGGTCGCCAGGGGCCCGTCGGCCGAGCTGGTGAGCGACTTCGCCCTGCCCGTCCCCTCGATGGTGATCTGCGCCCTGCTCGGAGTCCCGTACGAGGACCACGAGTTCTTCGAGGGGGCGTCGCGAAGGCTCCTGCGCGGACCCGAGCTCGCCGACGTGGAGGCCGCGCGGGACCAGATCAACGGCTACCTGGCCGATCTGATCGAGCGCAAGCGCGGGGAGCCGGGCGACGGGCTGCTGGACGAACTCGTCGCCACCCGCCTGGAGACCGGTGAGACCGACGTCGAGGAGCTGGTCTCGCTGGCCGCGATCCTGCTGGTCGCCGGCCACGAGACCACCGCGAACATGATCTCGCTCGGTACGTTCACCCTGCTGCGGCATCCGGAGCAGCTGGCCGAGCTGCGCGCCGACCCGTCGCTGATCTCGGTGGCCGTGGAGGAGCTGATGCGCTTCCTGTCCATCGCGGACGGGATGCTGCGCGTGGCCACCGAGGACATCGAGATCGGCGGGGTGACGATCCGCCCGGACGACGGCGTGGTCTTCTCCACCTCCGTCATCAACCGGGACGCGGCGGTGTTCGAGCGGCCGGACGCCCTGGACTGGCACCGGTCCGCCCGGCACCACGTCGCGTTCGGCTTCGGCATCCACCAGTGCCTCGGGCAGAACCTGGCCCGCGCCGAGATGGAGATCGCCCTCGGGACGCTGTTCGCACGGCTGCCGGGGCTGCGGCTGGCGGCCGAACCGGACCGGATCCCGTTCCGGCCCGGCGACACCATTCAGGGCATGATCGAACTCCCCGTGGCATGGTGAGGAACATGTCGCCACAGCGCATCGACATCAACACGGACATCTGCATCGGCGCCGGACAGTGCGCCCTGACTGCGCCGGACGTGTTCACCCAGGACGACGACGGCTTCAGCCAGGTGCTCCCGGGCCGGGAGGACGGCGGCGGCAGCCCGCTGCTGCGCGAGGCCGCCCGCGCCTGCCCGGTGGCCGCCATCAGCATCAAGGAGGAGTGACCGGGTCACCGCGGCGCCATCCCCGCCGCACCGCCCCGTACGGCTCAGAGCAGGGCGACGGCCCGGCGCTCCAGCTCCAGCGAGCGGTCCACCAGTTCGGCGCACGCGTCGAACAGGGCCCGCCGCGCGGGGGCGTCGGAGTCCGGCTCGGCCGTACGGGCCAGGGCCGCCAGCCGCGACCAGTGCCCGGCGGAATCCCGCAGGAGCGAGGCCGCCTCCGGCCGCCCGGCGAGGTCGAGGAAATCGGCGTACAGCGGCCGGGTGGCACCGGGGGCGGTCCACTCCTCCTCCAGGCAGGCGTACAGCCGCCCGGTGCCCACCCGGAAGGCCTCCGGGCTGCCGAAGCGGCGCTCCCAGCCCGTCTGGGTGCTGGTGTCGCGCAGCTGCGCGGCGAACTTCGCCATGCCGGAGAAGCCGAAGTTGACGTCGAACTGGTTGCCCAGGACCGGTCCCGTGAGCCGGGCGGCGGTGGTGGCGACGGCCTCGTCGAGGTCCGGCCCGGCGGTGGCCGGCCCGGTGGGCACCACCATCTGGTGGTGGCCCTTGCGGTGCCCCGTCCAGGCGGCGCCGAACTCCTCCCGGCCGATCCGGTACGGGACCTCGGCCCCGTCCTCTACGTAGAGGGTCTCGCCCTCGGCGCCCTCGTACCCCGCCACGACCACCGTGTACGGATCCGCGCCGGCCGTCTCCGGGACGCCCTCGTGCCAGGGCAGCCGGGACCGGTCGACGGTGCAGAACACCGGACGCCCGCCGTCCAGGGCGGCGCACACCCGGCCCCAGCGGGGTTTGGCGCTGCGCGTGGCCTCGTACGGGACGTTCAGCCGGCCCAGAGCCGTCTGCACCCAGGGCTGGGGGTGGGCCTGGGCGACGATCGTCGGCATCGGCAGGTGGCCCGCGTATTCGAAGACGAAGTACATGAAGCCGATCCCGCCCGCGAGGCCGGCGACCAGCACCTCGTCGTGCACGCTCCCGAGGGCGTGGCGGATGAGCGAGCTCTCGCGGTGGCGGCCGGTGCCGAAGTCCGAATAGACGAGCGGGGTCATGCGGCCAGCGTAGCCGCGCGCGATCGGGCGAACGCACGACCGCCGTCCGGTCGGCCGGCCGACCGGACGACCGGACGACCGGCCACCACCGACTTCCTGTACAGTTGTCCAGGAAGTTGCCCGCTGACGCTGCTCCACCAGCCCTCGAAACGGAGGTGGCCGTGCACACGGTCGCTCAGGTCCTCATAGGCGTCGTCGCCGCCCTGCACGTGTACTTCCTGGTCCTGGAGATGTTCCTGTGGCAGCGGCCGCCCGGCCGGGCCCTGTCGGGCTTCGACGAGGACCTCGCCCGCCGCACCGCGCCGCTCGCCGCCAACCAGGGCCTCTACAACGGCTTCCTGGCCGCCGGCCTGGTCTGGTCGCTGGTCATCGACTCGCTCGCCACGCAGATCTTCTTCCTCGTCTGCGTGATCGTCGCCGGGCTGTACGGTGGCGCGACCGCCAACCGCCGCATCCTCGTCGCCCAGGCCCTGCCCGGCGCACTCGCCCTGGGCGCGGCGCTGCTGGCCGCGTGAGCCCGGAGGCGCCCTTTGAGCCCGGAGAACGCCTTGAGTCCGGAGGGACCGTGAGCCCCGAGGACCCGCGCACCGCCCGCACCAAGGCCAGGCTGCGCGAGAGCCTCCTCGCCGCGTGCGCGGACCGGCCGCTCGGGGAGGTCAGTGTCTCGGCGGTGGTCCGCCGGGCCGGGGTCGGCCGCGCCACCTTCTACCTGCACTACGAGGACCTCCCGGCGCTGGCCGTCGACGCCTGCGCCGACGTCGTGCACGCGGCGGTCGACGCCCTGCACGCCTGGCAGACGGAGCCCGGGGCGCAGGCCCCGGCCCGCCCCCCGGCCGCGCTGGCCGGCTTCCTCGCCGACGCCGCCGGGCACGCGGCCCTGTACCGCACCCTGCTGCTGCCGGGCGGGGGCGGCCCGCTCGGCGAGCGGCTCCACCGGGAACTGCGCGCCCGGGCCCGCGCCGAGCGCGCGGCGGCCGGCGCCCCGCACGCGGACCTGGTCGCCTCGGCGGTGGCCGCCACGTTCACCGGGATCCTCGCCGACTGGCTGCACGACAGCGTCCCGGGCTCCCCCGCGGAGCTGGCGGACCACCTCTGGCCGCTGCTGCTGGCCCTGCACCGCGCCGGCTCCCGGCCGGCGCCGTGACGGCCCCGCGGCAGCCCCGTACCGGCTCACATCGGACCGCGTAGGACCGCGTAGGACCGCGTAGGACCGCAGCAGCCTCGGACAGCATTGAGCCCCGCCGGACCGACCGGCGGGGCTCATGTCACGGGCTGGGCTCGTGAAGTGGCGTCACAGCGGCGTCACCGAAATGACGTCACCCGATGGGAATCACGTTCTCCGCCTGCGGGCCCTTGGGGCCCTGGGTGACGTCGAACTCGACCTTCGCGCCTTCCTGCAGCTCCTTGAAGCCGGTGGTCTGGATGGCGGAGAAGTGCACGAACACGTCGGGGCCGCCGTCGTCCTGCTGGATGAAGCCGAACCCCTTCTCCGAGTTGAACCACTTCACGATGCCTGTTGCCATCAGTACTGATCCTTCTCAACGTTCCACGCGGGCCGCACGTATGGTGCAGCCGTTCCGATCCTGCCCGCCCGTCACTCACACCACACCTCAGGCGCGGCCAACCGGGGAGCGTTCGAACTATCGACCGGCCAGCTCGGCGGGCCGGGGCCGAGGAGCCGCCGCCGCGGCCCGGCTCGGTCCGGCGGCCCGGCAGCCCAGGCAGTGCGCGTGCCCGGTCCGCGCGACGGTGTCCCTGGTGCGCCAGTCCCATTCGGCGCGGGGACGGGGGCCGCTGGGCTTGCCCCAGCCGGCGAGGTGCAGGACCCAGGTGACGGCTCCGGCCACCACGACGAGGCCGAGGCCGAGCCAGATCCCGGGGACCCAGGCCGCGCACAGCGCGGCCCCGGCTCCGGTGCAGCCCAGCAGGGCCAGGGCGGTGCCGGTCCAGCCGGCGACCGTGTGGCCCATGTCGACGTCTCCGTGCGCGCTCATGATTCTCCCCAGACGGACGGGCGGCAGTAGGCTCGAAAGGCGAGATGCCTTAGTGAACAAGATAAGCATCTCACGAGCTAAGTTACTTAGACACTAAGGAGTATCTGCGTGCAGGGCAAGTCCCGCCCCGCGGCCACGGCCCAGGAGGCGCTGTCGCGCATGGACCGGTACGTCGCGCTGGGCCTCATCGGCCAGCAGGAGGTCGCGCAGCTGCTCGGGCTGAACGTCACCGACCTGACCTGCCTGGGCCACGTCCTGGGAGCCGGGGACGCCCCGCTGGGCGCCGGCGACCTCGCGGAGCTGACGAACCTGACCACCGGCGCGGTGACCGGGGTGCTCAACCGCCTGGAGCGGGCCGGATACGCCCGTCGGCAGCCGGATCCCGCGGACCGGCGCCGGGTGCGCGTGGTGGCCGACCCGGCGGCCACCGCCCGCGTCTTCGCCGTGTACGAGCCCTTCTACGCCCGGCTCGGCGCGGTGTTCGCCGAGTACTCCCCCGACGAGATCGCCGTCATCGCCGACTGGTTCGCGCGGGCGACGGTAGAGATGACCGCCCACCTCGCCGAGGTGCGGAGCGGGCGGCTCGACCCCGCGGCGCCGTAGCGGCCCGCGACGCCGTAGCGCCCCCGTGGCGCCGCGGCCCCGATGGTAAAATTCGACTTTTCACGTCTCACGGAAGGTTCTGCATGAAGAACCCGTCGGTTCACGGGCGCTTCGGCATCAAGGCCGGAGCCAAGGCAGGACCCAAGGGCGGTGCGAAGTCGGGCGGCAAGACCCCCCGGACCGCCCCGCTGAAGGGCGAGTTCGCGATGCCGAAGACGGTCGAGCCGGCGCTGCCGCCGGTGGAGGCCTTCTCCGAGCTCGACCTGCCCCGTGAGCTGGTGACGACGATGACCGACCTGGGGGTGACGCAGCCGTTCCCCATCCAGGCGGCCACGCTCCCCAACTCCCTGGCCGGCCGGGATATCCTCGGTCGCGGCCGGACCGGCTCCGGCAAGACCCTGGCCTTCGGCCTGGCCCTGCTGGCGCGCACCGCGGGCCGCAAGGCCGATCCGAAGCGCCCGCTGGCCCTGGTCCTCGTACCGACGCGCGAGCTGGCGCAGCAGGTGACCGAGGCGCTCACTCCGTACGCGCAGGCCCTGGAGCTGCGGATGGCCACGGTGGTCGGCGGGCTGTCGATCGGCAAGCAGGTGAGCGCGCTGCGCACCGGTGCCGAGGTCGTCGTGGCCACCCCCGGACGCCTCAGCGACCTGGTCGGGCGGCGCGACGTCCACCTGGAGCGGGTGAAGATCACCGTTCTCGACGAGGCCGACCAGATGTGCGACATGGGCTTCATGCCGCAGGTCACCGAGATCCTGGACCAGGTGCACCACGCCGGGCAGCGGATGCTGTTCTCGGCCACCCTGGACCGCAACGTGGACCAGCTCGTGCGCAGCTACCTGAAGGACCCGGTCTCGCACTCCGTGGACCCGTCGGCGGCCTCGGTGAACACGATGGACCACCACGTGCTGCACATCCACTCCGCCGACAAGTACTCGGCCGCCACCGAGATCGCGGCGCGCGAGGGCCGGGTGCTGATGTTCCTCGACACCAAGCACGGCGTGGACCAGTTCGTGAAGCACCTGCGGGCCATGGGCGTACGGGCGGAGGGGCTGCACAGCGGCAAGTCGCAGCCGCAGCGCACGCGCACGCTCGCGCAGTTCAAGACCGGGGCCGTCACGGTCCTCGTCGCGACGAACGTCGCCGCGCGCGGCATCCACATCGACGACCTGGACCTCGTCGTGAACGTGGACCCGCCGGCCGACCACAAGGACTACCTGCACCGGGGCGGCCGTACCGCCCGCGCGGGCGAGTCCGGCAAGGTCGTCACCCTGGTCACCCCGAACCAGCGCCGGGACATGGTCCGGCTGATGGCCGAGGCCAAGATCCGGCCGACCACCACCCAGGTCCGCTCCGGCGAGGCCGCGCTGAGCCGGATCACCGGGGCCAAGGCCCCGTCCGGGGTACCGCTGGCGGGCGCCGAGCCGACCGACGCCAAGGGCCGGCCCTCGGGCTCGGACCTCGGGTTCCGCGGGATCGGCACGCGTCCGGGCCGGCCGGGGGCGGGCAAGGAGTCCCGCAAGACCTCGGAGGCCCGCAAGCTCGCCGAGGCGCGCCGTGCGGCCCGGGTCCGCAGGGGCGGCTGACGCACTCCGACGTGCCGGTGCCGGCCCCCGACACGGGGGACCGGCACCGTTACGTCAGCGGCGGCGGCGCCGCCAGGACACGATCGCGCGGGTGATCACCGGCGGGAGCAGGTCCTTGGCCAGCCTGCGCCAGGCGGTGCCGGCCCGCGGGCGGGGGCCGGGCTGGTGTCCCCGCTGCTGCACGGGCTCCGCGACGGGCTCGGGCGCCGGACGCAGCGGCTGCGGGGGCGCCGGCGGGACGGCCCCCTCGTCACCGATCCGGACCAGCGACTGTCCGGCCACGAGGTCCACCCCGTGCCACAGGTCCTTGCGCCCCTCCAGCCAGGTGAGCAGCTCCGCCTGGTACGGCGCCGCGTCGTCCCAGGTCGCGTACAGCTTCGACGCCGAGACGCAGATGAGGTGCAGCTCGCCGGTGGCCACCGCCGCCCAGACCGCAGCGGCGACGCCGGGGCAGTGCTCGGAGCGGTAGTCGTCGAAGACGACGACGGCGCCCGGGGCCGCCACGACGCGCGAGGAGGCGATGTCCTGGACGACGTGCTCGTAGAGGTGCGAGGCGTCGATGTGGACGAACCGGCAGCTGGCCGGGCGCACCCGGTCGGCGACGACGAAGGTCGGCGCCTGGATGATCGTGGGGAGTTCCTCGCGGAAGGCCAGGTAGTTCGTCTCGAAGCCGCGGCGGGTGAGCGTGGGGTAGGAGTCCTGCATCTCGGCGAGATTGGAGTCGTCCGGCGCGGGCGAGTCGAAGAGGTCACAGACGGTGAACTCCTCGCCCTCCCGCAGGTACCCCCCGAGGAAGATCGCGCTCTTCCCCATGAAAGCGCCGAGTTCGAGCAGATCGCCCGGCTTCTCCTCCGCGCCGCTGCGGCGGGTCAGGAACCAGTCGAAGAGCACCTGGTCATAGCCCGAGAACCAACCGTTGACCTGGTCGTACGCGGTGGGCGCGGGCGGGGCCGGCTCGCCGTCGGGGGTGGTGACGGGAGCTTGGGAAACGTGCGACACGGAGAGCAGCCTCCAGTGGAACGGCATCGGAACCAACGCTGATACCCGGCCAGGTAGGCAGACCTTAAACCCCCGAACGGCCGTGTGACGAGACTCCTGTGCGGAGGTGATAGAACCGCGGCCGCCGTTTTCCCGTCTTGCTCCTGATTGACCTCTTCTTCCCGCGGGGCTTCCTCGTGCGGTTCGCCGCCGGGATCAGCCCGTGACGTTGCGGCGGCGCAGGCGCGCTGCGGCGGCGCTGCGCACGCGGTGGGTGCGGGCCGTGGCGGCGAGCACGTCGAGGGCCTCGTACGAGTTCGGCGACTGGGCGGCGGCACGCTGGCACCAGTCGGAGGCCGCGGTGAGCTCGGCCGCGGCCCACGGCTCGCCGTCGGTGATGGCCTTGAGCAGGGTCCACTCGCGGAGCCGGCGGGCCGGGAAGGCGCGGGCGCCGATCGCGGTGCCCATGGCGCGGGCCCAGCCGGGGAAGCTCGGGTCGGTCAGCAGGTGGGCGGCGCGGCGGTCGAGGTGGGTGACCACCGCGCTCTCGGCCATCACCGGGTCGCGATCGCGCAGCACGGCGGCCACGGCGTCGGCCTCGCCCGCCCCGCCCGCCCCGGCGGCCGCGGCGGCCAGGGCTTCGAGGTGGCGTCCGTAACGCCAGTGCTCGGGCACGGTGGCCGTGGCTTCGGCCCCTATGTGGTTCTCGCTTCTCCCCATGCACCCATTCCACACGACCCCGCTGAACACCCGATGCCCAGGGGTGCCTCGACCCGCCCCCGGCGACCGGCCCGCGGCAGCCCCGTCAGTAGACGTGCAGCGAGACCGCGCAGAGCCCGCGTCCCGCTGCGGCGGCCGCCCGCCAGACACGGAGGGGGCCGTCGGTGACGCGTTCCTCGCGGGGGCCGTAGTCCAGCCAGTCCCGGTCGCGGGCGCGGGCCCGCTCCTCGGCGGTGAAGGTCAGTGCCCGTTCCACGTGCGGCAGCGTCCGGCGGACCTCGGCCGCGGTGAGGAGCGCGTTCCCGCACCAGCCGGGCAACCGGGCGGCCCGGTGGGGGCCCATGGCGTGGAACAGGGCGGCGACCGCGTAGTCCTTGGCGTGCACGGAGACGAACATGTGCGCCGGATCCGGCTCGGGCTCCCAGAGATCCTCCATGACATGGAACCCGGGGTCGGTGATGCCGTTGCAGACGTCGTCCACGTGCTCGCCGGGCCGGGTCAGGTCCCGGAAGGAGTCGATGGCCCCGGTGTGCGCCCGGTCGGCGTACCAGGTGCGGTGGTCCGGCAGCGGGGTGCGCTGCCAGAGCGTCCAGCGGCGCAGGGCCGCCGGATCCGTACGGTCGGCTTCGAGGGCCGGCGCGAGCAGGGGCGCGAACTCCGCGATGACGGAGTCCGGGTGGCTGCTGATCGACCATGCGCTGGTGAATCCCATGACGTCACGCTACGGGGCACCACTGACAGCGCCGCCCCGTGCGGTCACCCGTGGGCGCCCTCCGGCGGGAGCTCGGTGAGGGGGGTGCGGGGTGGGGGGGGCGCTGACGCGGAG
>NZ_LGDB01000028.1:0-10049 GCF_001279655.1 Streptomyces sp. WM6372
GGGCGGGGGGCCGGGGGTTCCGGGGGCGGCGACGGGGGCGGGGGGCTGGGGGTTCCGGGGGCGCCGACGCGGCCGGGGGCGCCAGGGCGCCAGGGGCTTCCCTCCGCGGGCCGCAGGCCCTAGCCTGACGGGCCGTCAGATACATCCCCTCGCCGGGAGGCACGCGCATGCTGCTGCAAGGGAAGACCGTCATCGTCTCCGGCGTCGGGGCCGGGCTGGGGCACCAGGTGGCCGCCGCCGTCGTACGGGACGGCGGGAACGCCGTGCTCGGAGCGCGGACCGAGGCCAATCTCGCCAAGTCGGCCGCCGAGATCGACCCCGACGGAGCCCACACCGCCTACCTGCCGACCGACATCCGCGACGAGGGGCAGTGCGCGGCGCTCGCCGCCCTCGCGCAGGAACGCTTCGGGGGGATCGACGCCGTCGTGCACGTGGCAGCCTGGGACTCGTACTTCGGGGGGCTCGAAGACGCCGACTTCGGGACCTGGTCGCAGATCATCGACGTCAACCTGCTGGGGACGCTGCGGATGACCCGGGCCTGCCTGCCCGCGCTCAAGGGGCGGGGCGGGTCCGTGGTCATCGTGGGGACGCAGTCCGCCGTGGCCGCGCCCAACGAGGTGCAGCAGGCGGCCTACGCCGCCTCCAAGGGGGCCCTGACCTCCGCCATGTACTCCATGGCCCGCGAGCTCGGGCCGCACCGCATCCGGGTCAACACGGTGCTGCCGGGATGGATGTGGGGGCCGCCCGTGCAGGCGTTCGTCACCTTCACCGCGCACACCGAGGGGGTTCCCGAGGCCGAGGTGCACCAGCGGCTGACCGACCGGATGGCACTGCCCGACCTGGCCACCGACGGGGACGTCGCCGACGCCGCCGTGTTCCTCGCCTCCGACCGGGCACGGGCGATAACCGGCCAGTCCCTGCTGGTCAACGCCGGTGAGCTGATGCGATGACGGCCCGGAGCCCCCTCGGCGGGCCGGCGTCGGATCGTATGCTCACCGCATGACTCCGACCGACAACGCGATGCGCAGGGCGCTCCGCCGGGCCCGCGACGGCGTCGCACTCGACGCGACCGAGGCGGCCGTGCTCCTCCAGGCGCGCGGCGAGGACCTCGAAGACCTCGCCGCCTCCGCCGCCCGGGTCCGCGACGCCGGCCTCGCGGCCGCCGGGCGGCCCGGCGTCATCACGTACTCGAAGAGCGTGTTCATCCCGCTGACCCGCCTGTGCCGCGACAAATGCCACTACTGCACCTTCGCGACCGTCCCCGGCAAGCTCCGCCGGGCCGGCCACGGGATGTACATGTCCCCCGACGAGGTGCTCGACATCGCCCGCCGGGGCGCCGCGCTGGGCTGCAAGGAAGCGCTCATCACCCTCGGCGACAAGCCCGAGGAGCGCTGGCCCGAGGCGCGGGAGTGGCTTGAGGCGCAGGGGTACAGCGACACCATCTCCTACGTGCGGGCCATCTCCATCCTGATCCTGGAGGAGACGGGCCTGCTGCCCCACCTGAACCCGGGCGTGATGTCGTGGGCCGACTTCCAACGGCTCAAGCCCGTCGCCCCCTCGATGGGGATGATGCTGGAGACCACGGCCACGCGCCTGTGGTCCGAGCCCGGCGGCCCGCACTTCGGCTCCCCCGACAAGGAGCCGGCCGTACGCCTGCGGGTGCTTGAGGACGCCGGTCGGTCCTCCGTGCCCTTCACCTCCGGGCTGCTCATCGGGATCGGGGAGACGTACGAGGAGCGCGCGGAGTCCCTGTTCGCGCTGCGCCGGGTCTCGCGCTCGTACCACGGCGTGCAGGAGCTGATCATCCAGAACTTCCGCGCCAAGCCGGACACGGCGATGCGCGGCATGCCCGACGCCGAGCTGGACGACCTCGTCGCCACGGTCGCCGTCGCCCGGCACATCATGGGCCCCTCCGGCTGTCTGCAGGCGCCGCCCAACCTGGTCGACGGGGAGTACGCGCGGCTGATCCGGGCCGGCATCGACGACTGGGGCGGCGTCTCGCCGCTGACCCCCGACCACGTCAACCCCGAGCGGCCCTGGCCGCAGATCGACGTACTGGCCGAGCAGTCCGCGGCGGCCGGCTTCGAGCTGCGCGAGCGGCTCTGCGTGTACCCGGAGTTCGTGCAGCGCGGCGAGCCGTGGCTGGACCCGCGGCTGCTGCCGCACGTACGGGCCCTGGCCGATCCCGAGACGGGTCTCGCGAACCCGGACGCCGAGGTCGTCGGCCACCCCTGGCAGGAGCCGGACGAAGGGTTCGGCTCGTACGGGCGCACCGACCTGCACGCCAGCATCGACACCGAGGGCCGTTCCGCGGACCGGCGCGAGGACTTCGACCACGTCTACGGGGACTGGGAGGCGCTGCGCGAGGCGGCGGCCCCCGGCATGGTCCCCGAGCGCATCGACACCGACGTGCGGGCGGCGCTCGCGCAGGCCGCCGACGATCCGACGCGGCTGAGCGACGAGCAGGCGCTGGCGCTGCTGCACGCGGACGGCCCCGCGCTGGACGCGCTGTGCCGGATCGCGGACGACCTGCGCAAGTCCGTGGTGGGCGACGACGTCACGTACATCGTCACGCGGAACATCAACTTCACGAACGTCTGCTACACCGGCTGCCGCTTCTGCGCGTTCGCGCAGCGCCGTACGGACGCCGACGCGTACACGCTGTCGCTGGACCAGGTCGCCGACCGGGCGCAGCAGGCGTGGGACGTGGGCGCGGTCGAGGTGTGCATGCAGGGCGGCATCCACCCCGACCTGCCGGGGACGGCGTACTTCGACATCGCGCGCGCGGTGAAGAAGCGGGTGCCAGGGATGCACGTACACGCGTTCTCCCCGATGGAGGTCGTCAACGGGGCCACGCGGACGGGGATGTCCGTACGGGAGTGGCTGACGGCCGCCAAGGAGGCCGGACTGGACTCCATCCCGGGCACGGCGGCGGAGATCCTGGACGACGAGGTCCGCTGGGTGCTGACCAAGGGCAAGCTGCCGACGGCGGACTGGATCGACGTCATCACGACCGCGCACGAGCTGGGGATCCGGTCCTCGTCGACCATGATGTACGGGCACGTGGACCAGCCGCGGCACTGGCTCGGGCACTTCCGCACGCTCGCCCGGATCCAGGAGCGGACGGGCGGCTTCACGGAGTTCGTGACGCTGCCGTTCATCCACACCAACGCCCCGGTGTACCTGGCGGGCATCGCCCGGCCCGGTCCGACCGTCCGCGACAACCGCGCGGTGACGGCGATGGCCAGGATCCTGCTGCACCCGCACATCACCAACATCCAGACGAGCTGGGTGAAGTTGGGCGCGGAGGGTGCGGCCGAGATGCTGCGGTCGGGTGCCAACGACCTCGGCGGCACGCTGATGGAGGAGACCATCTCCCGGATGGCCGGGTCGAGTTACGGCTCGTACAAGTCCGTACGGGACCTCATCGCGGTCGCGGAGGCCGCGGGCCGGCCCGCGAAGGCGCGTACGACGCTGTACGGGGAGGTACCGCAGGAGCGCATGGAGGCGGCCCGCTCCTCGGACGGGCATCTTCCGGAGCTGCTGCCGGTGCTGGACTGAAGGGAATCGCGGAATCGCGGCAACGCGGCAACGCGGCAACGCGGACGGCCCGGCCGGGGGCGATCCCGGCCGGGCCCTCCTCTCGGTCCGATCGCTCTGATCAGCCGACGAGGAGGTCCTTCTTGAGCTGCTTGAGCTCGCGGGCGTCGATGCCGAGCCCGTCCTTCAGGTAGCGGTCGAAGGTGCCGTACTCGGCCTTGACCTCGTCGTAGCCGGAGTTCAGGTACTCGGCGCGCACGTCGAGCATCGGCTTGTAGACGGCGGCCTGCTGGGCCGGCAGGTGCGACAGGACGGCGTCGTTGGCGGCCTTGCGGTAGTCGTTGCTGGCGAGGTAGTCGGCCATGACGGTGTCGCTCGGCACGCCGAGGGCGGTCAGCAGGGTCGCGTCGGCCCAGCCCGTACGGTCCTTGCCGGCGGTGCAGTGGAAGAGGACGGCGCGGTCGCGGTCGCGCTCCAGGCCCTCGAAGACCTGGCTGTACGCCTTCTTGCCGCCCTCGCCGCTGACCATCGCCTTTTCGGCGTCGACCATGGCCTTGACGGCCTCGTCGGGGGACTTCGGCAGGGCCTGGAAGGAGCCGGAGCCCGCGAAGACGTCGGCGACGGTGTACGTGGCACCGGCCGGGACCTTGTCGGGGTCGGTGGTGCGCTCGCTCTCCATGCGGAGGTCGAAGACGGTCTTGACGCGCAGGCGCTGGAGCTTGGCCAGGTCGGCCGCGGTCAGCTTGCTGAGGGCGTCGGAGCGGTAGACCTCGCCCATCTTGACCCACTGGCCGGTGGTGGTGCGGTAGCCGCCCGCGTCGCGGAAGTTGACCGCTCCTTCGAGCTTGACGAGGCGGTCGGCGAGGCGCAGGCCCTCGCCGCGGTCGGCCGTGAAGTCGAACCACTGGCGGTCGGCGGCGGGCAGTCCCGACACGACGGCGGTGCCCTGGGCGCCGCCCTTGGCGACGACCTTGCCGTTCGCCTTGATCTCGACCCGCTTGGTGCCCGGGGCGTTCCACTTCAGCGTGAAGCGGCCGTCCGCGCCGGCGGTGACGGTCGCCTCGGTGAAGGGGATGGAGGTGCGGCTGTGGTGGTGGCCGGTCCAGGGGAGTTCCCAGCCGGTGGAGGCCGAGGCGGCGGTGGCGGCGGGGGCTGCGACCAGGGAAGCGGTGAGCGCGGAGGCGACGACGGTCGCGGCGAGGAGTGCCTTCTTCATGCCCCTGAGGCTGTTGGCCGCCGGAGAACTCTGCATGAACGAGACATGGCCTGAACCGACCGGCTCCAAGGCGAGTGGCAAAACGTGCCACTTGTCGATCAAGGCGCGCCACCTGGGCGTCTCCTGGCCGTTTCGGACCGGATGTGAAAGAGATGTCGCGGGACCGGAGTACGGAATCCAGCCGTTCCGCCCGCGCACACGGCCTGCTGGACGCCCTGGTTCCGGATTCGATCAGACGTGTCCATTACAGTGCGCGCCAGAGCATGCCGGGGCGGGGCAGGGGGATCGCGATGGACGACACGACGACCGAGAAGCACTCGATACCGGCCGGCACCGGGAACGGGACCGGTACCGGCACGGGGACCGGGCTCAGTACCGGCACCGGGAGCGGGCTCGACACCGGCACGGGGAGCGGGCTCGGCACCGGGCTCGGCACCGGGCTCGGCGTCGGGCCCGGAGTCCGGGCCGGGGGCGGAGCCGACGCCGCGGGCGGAGCAGACACCGCGGGCGCGCCCCGCATCGCGGGCGGAGCCGCGGCCGCGGCCGGGATCGCGGCCCGCGTCGGACGCGGCCCCGGAGCCGCGAACGGCCGCGCTCCCGGCGGAACGCTCGGCGGGCGGGCCGGAGTCCTCGCCGGGCTCTGGGGCCGGGCCGAGCAGCAGGACTTCCGCAGCCGCGTCCGCGGCGCGCTCCTCGGTTCCGCCGTCGGCGACGCCCTCGGCGCCCCCGCGGCCGGACTCTCCCTCGACGCCCTCCGCGAAGCCCACGGCCCGCAGGGCCTGACCGGGCCCGCCCCCGGCCCGCACGGGCCCCGCGGCACGGTCACCGCCGCCACCCAGCTCACCCTGTTCACCGTCGACGGGCTGATCCGCGCCCACGTACGCCGGGACACCGGCGCCTGGCACCCGCCGACCGACATCCACCGCGCGTACCTGCGCTGGGCCGCCACCCAGCACGACTGGGGCCCCGACGAGCGCCGCAAGGACAACGGCTGGCTCGCGCAGCAGGAGTGGCTCTACGCCCGCCGCGGCCCCGACCGCGCCTGCCTGACCGGCTTCGCCGACGACGTCCTCGGCACCCTCGACCAGCCGAAGAACCCCACCGCCCGCGACGCGGCCGCCGCCGCCCGCTCCGCCCCCTTCGGCCTGCTGGTCGGCTGGGAGCCCGGCCTGGTCCTCCAGCTCTCCACCGAGTGCGCGGCGCAGAGCCACGGCCACCCCGCCGCGTACCTCACCGCCGGCGCCTTCGCCGTCATCGTCCACGGCCTGACCCGCGGCGACTCCCTCGACGCGGCCGTCCAGCGCGCCCTCGGCCTGCTCGGCGCCCGCCCGGGCCACCAGGCCGTCACCGACGCCCTCCAGCGAGCGCTCGCGGCCGTCCCGCAGGGCCCGCCCTCCGCCGACTCCGTCACCGCCCTCACCCTCGCCCTCGCCCCGGGCGACGGCGACGGCCACCGCGACGGCCACCGCGACGGCCACGCCGCCGAGCAGACCCTCGCCGTCGCCGTCTACTGCGCGCTCGTCGCCGAAGACGTCCCGCACGGCCTGCGCCTGGCCGTCAACCACGGCGGCGACTCCACCGCCGCCGGCGCCCTCTGCGGAGCCCTGCTCGGCGCCCTGCACGGCGAGACCGCCCTCCCGGGCGCCTGGCTCGCCGACCTCGAAGGCCGGGCCACCCTCCTGGAACTCGCCGACGACTTCGCCCTCGAAATGACCCAGGGCCCCTCCCTGCACGGCCCGAAGGTCCCCTCCACCGGCTGGCAGACGCGCTATCCCGTCGGCAACAGCTGACGCCCCCTCAACAATCCGACGCACAGGCCGTAGCGTGGCCCTCCATCGAAGAGCCACGGAGGTGCCCCCAGCCATGCGGATCGCCACGACCGTCTTCCTGACCGACCACACCATCTCCCCCGTCCGCCTCGCCCGCGCCCTGGAGGAGCGCGGGTTCGCCGGGCTCTACCTCCCCGAGCACACGCACATCCCGGTCACCCGCGACACCGCCGCGCCCATGGGCGGCGAACTCCCCGAGATGTACGGCCGCACCCTCGACCCCTTCGTCGCCCTCGGCCAGGCCGCCGCCGTCACCGAGCGGCTCGCCCTCGGCACCGGCATCACCCTCGTCACCGAGCACGACCCCATCGCCCTCGCGAAGCAGATCGCCACGCTGGACCACCTCTCCGGCGGCCGCTTCACCCTCGGGATCGGGTACGGCTGGAACGTCGAGGAAGCCGCCGACCACGGCGTCGAGTGGCGCACCCGCCGCGAGCTGGTCCGGGACCGGATGGCCTTGATGCGCGCCCTGTGGGCCCCGGAACCCACCGCGTACGTCGGCGAGTTCTCCTCCGTACGGCCCAGCATGGCCCACCCCAAGCCGGTCCTGCCCCCGCGCGAGCTCGGCTCCGGCCAGCTTCTCCACGGCCCCCGCACCCTGATCGGCGGCTCGGCCGGCCCGAAGCTCTTCGCGGCCATCGCCGACCACGCCGACGGCTGGCTCCCCATCGGCGGGGGCGGCCTCACCGAATCCCTGCCCGTGCTGCGCCAGGTCTGGGAGACGGCGGGCCGCGACCCGAAGAACCTCCAGGTGGTCCCGTACGCGGTCCACCCGAACCCGGGCAAGCTCGCCCACTACGCGGACCTCGGCATCGAGGAGGTCGTCGTCCAGCTCCCGCCGGCGGAGGAGCCCGAGATCCTCCGCGTCCTGGACGACATGGCGCAGTACCTCTAATTCGTTCGACTCGGGCGCGCGGGCAGCCGGATGATGCCCCCGAAAGGGGGCTGATCCACATGCCGGGCCAGCAGAAGCGCAAACGGAGCAGGGAACGCGCCCACCGCCGGGCGCAGGCCGTACGCGGCCACTGGGAACCGCTGTTCTCGACGCAGGAGCACGCGGAGATGAAGGAGTACGCCCGCCGCCTCATCACCGAGGGCAAGGTCACCGACCCCGAGAGCCTGCGGATCGACCAGTTCTGCGGCCGCCTCACCCACCCGACGACCTACCGGGTGAGCGTCTTCGTCCCGGAGGACCGCGCCTGAACGGCCGACGGGAGAGCGGGCCGGTTCGCGAGCCCGACCGGCGACGCGGCACGCTCAGTCCGCGATGCGCCGAACGGGCTGCCCCGTGATGCGGGCGATGGTCTCGAAGTCCGCGTGTTCCCCACGACTCCGGAAGTGACCGGCTCGTCCCATGCGGGAGCGGCCTGCCGGGGGTGGAAACGGATGAACGCGCTCGTGTCGATCAGGTAGTTCTCGCTCACGCGGCCGATCGCCGTCCCGGCGCATGCGCGTCGCCGCCATCGCCGCCATCGATCGTCGAGAAGTCGATCTCGCCGTCGACGACCATCTGCCTCATCCGCTCCACCGCAGCCGCTCTGCGGCGTCGATCGGCGATCTCCCGCAGGGCGGCGTTCACGGTGTCCCGCTTGGTCGTGGTGCCGAGGTGCCGCGCGGCTTCCGCCAGGGCCTCGTCGTCCAGGTCGATCACCGTGCGGGACATCACGGCCTCCAGGCTGGGCGTATCTACGATTCCCGAAGGAGGTATCACCGTCGGCCGAGCTCGGCCCAGACCGTTTTGCCGATCACACGGTCCGCGACCCCCCAGTCGGCGGCGACGGCATCGACGATCCGCAGGCCGTAGCCGCCCTCGGCCTGGTACGCGGGCGGCTGGAGCGCCGGCCGGCGCTCCCGGCGGGCGTCGGACACCTCGATGCGGAGCACGCCCCCGAGGAGCGTCAGTTTGAGCTCGAAGTCCCGGCCGGCGGCATTCCCGTGGGTGACGGCGTTGGCAGTGAACTCGGCGACGATCCGCTCCGCGTCCTCGGAGAGCGGGGTGCGGTGCGGGATCCCCCAGTCGTGCAGCTCGACCATGGCGAGACACCGCGCGAGGCGGGCACCCCGCCGGGTGCTGCTGAAACGCTGAGTGAACACGCGTACGAGGGTCTGGGCGGGGCCCGAGGGTGCGGTCATGGGAGCAACGTGCCGGGTGGGCAGGGCAGTTCCCAGAAAGCCGACCGCTACTTTTCATCTGTACGAGTTGACGCTCTGGACAGTAGCGGTCACCGCCCGTGAACCTGGCCTCCGGGAGGTGACCGCGATGGCGAGCCATGAGGACAGCGGTGACGGCGAGGTCGAGTCGGACAGCGACCTGCGGAACTTCGGGGAAACCGTGAAGGCCTTCCGCAAACGCGCGGAACTCACTCAGGAGCAACTGGCCGAACGTGTCCGGTACTCGGTCCAGTACGTCGGCTCGGTCGAGCAGGGCCGACGACAACCGTCGGTGAAGTTCGTGAACCGGTCGGAGGAGGCGCTGGACGCCTTCGGCGTCATCCGCATCGCCGCAAGGCGGCTACAACGGGAACGGGGGCTTGCGTCATGGTTCAGGCGCTGGGCGGAACTGGAGGATGTCGCCGTGGCACTCAATACGTATGAGTGCCGGTCGATTCCAGGTCTGTTACAGACCGAGGCCTACGCGCGCGCCCAGATCGACAACGTCCCTCCGCTGGCCACACCGGATGAGGTCGAGGCCCGCATCGCGGCTCGCGCCGAACGACAGAAGCTCCTGAAGCGCACCCCGTACATCGCCTTCAGCTTCATCATCGAGCAGGCGGTGATCGAACGACAGACCGGCGGAGCAGAGGTCACACGAGAGCAGATCGACCACCTGCTGGAGTGCGCGCAACTACCCAACGTCGATGTCCAGATCATGCCTACGATCCAGCCTTGTCACGCGGGCACCGATGGCCCCTTCCAGCTCCTTGAAACCGAGGACAACGAGTGGCTGGGCTACAGCGAGGGACAGAAGACGGGCTTCGTCATCTCTGACGCAAAGGCCATCAGCGTGCTCCACCAGCGGTATGCCAAACTTCGTATCCAGGCCCTCAACCCTGCTGACAGCGTGGGCCTGTTGATGCGAATGCGAGGATCCCTGTGAACAGCTCCCAGTTGCAGTGGTTCAAGAGCAGCTACAGCGGCAGCGAGGGAGACGACTGCATCGAAGTCGCCCTCTCCTGGCACAAGTCCACCTACAGCGGCAGCGAGGGCGACAGCTGCGTCGAGGTCGCCGCATGCGCCGACGCCGTCCACATCCGGGACTCGAAGCTGACGGCGAGCCCGGAGTTGGCCGTGCACCCCGCGACCTGGACGGCATTCCTCGGCGGGGTCACCGGAGCCTGAGCTCTGGCTTGCCGGCATCAGAGGGGGTCCGGGGGTTTCCCGACAGTCCACTGTCCTTCCGGTGCGGTCCGGGCCGTCAAGGGCGCTCCCTGCGGTCGCGTCGCTTCGCGATGTCGCTGCGCTCC
>NZ_LGDB01000029.1:0-9794 GCF_001279655.1 Streptomyces sp. WM6372
CCCTCCGCCCCCGCCTCCACCGCCGCCCCCGCCGTCCGGCAACCACGGCCCGACGAGGTAGCCGTGCCCGCCACTCCGGACACCCCCGCTACCGACACACTCGTAGACGGGCTGCTCGGCCAGGTCGCCGAGCAGCTCGGCCGGCCCCTGCCCGCGCGCCTGCGGAAGGCCTTCCAACGTGTGCCGCGCCACCGGTTCCTGCCCGACCGGATCTGGCTGCGCGACGGATCGGGCGGCTACCGGCCCGTGGACCGGGCGACGGATCCCGACGGCTGGCTGGCCGTGGCATACACCGATCAGCCGCTGGTCACCCGCTTCACCGAGGGTCTGCCTTCCTCGTCGGCGTCCATGCCGTCGATGGTCGCCCGCATGCTCCTCCTGGCCGGCCTCACCGAACCCAACGGCCAAGGCCAAGCCCCACTCCGGGTGCTGGAGCTGGGCGCGGGGACCGGCTTCAACGCGGGACTGCTGTGCATCCTGGCGGGGGATGAGCAGGTCACCACCGTCGATCTCGACCCCACCCTCGCTGCCGTCGCGCAGGAGAACCTGAAGAGGGTCGGCCGGGCGCCGACGGTCGTGGCCGCGGACGGCGCCGGCGGATGGCCGCCTGGCGCCCCCTACGACGTCGTCCTGGCCACGTTCTCCGTCGACCGCATCCCACCCGACTGGCTGGCCGGACTCCGGCCGGCAGGCGGCCGCATCGTGACCCCCTGGACGTCGGCCTGGTGCAGCTACGGCACCCTCGAACTCACAGCCACCGATACCGGCCCTGCCCACGGCCACTTCCACTCCTTCGCCTCCTTCATGCCGATGGCACGCCCCCACCCTGAGTCCCACCCGCCGACGACCGCGCCCGCGGGCGGCGACCTCGACGCCGAGTTCCACATCAGCCTCACCGTCCCCGACGCCTCGTACGCCTGGGACACCAGCGGAGACCACGCCCCACACCCGCCTCCAGATCCAAGACGCGGCCACCGGCTCTTGGGCGACGGTCGACTACGACGGCCGCACGGCGGCCGACTTCACCGTGGCCCAAGCAGGACCCCGACCGCTGGGGGATGAGGTCACCGCCGCGTACCGGCGGTGGGAGGAGCTGGGCCGGCCGACCGTCGAGAGGTACGGCCTGACCGTGACATCAGGTAGCACCACGGTCTGGGTTGATTCATCCGCGATCACGGTGGCCGCGCGCTGAGACGGGAGATCGTCGATGCGATCCGCGTCGTCGACACCGGCTGCAAGTGGAGAGCCTTCCTGGCCGACTACCCGCCCTGGCTATGGCCAGGGGCGCTGGAGGGCAGCGAGGATGGTCACCGCGATGATGGCGGTGCCGGATTGCGGTCGCGTCACCGACGGAGTTCGGGGGCGGACTCTCTGAACTGTCCCAGCAGGTGGCGCGGGTTGTGAGGGCGACCTCGGCGCGCAGGGGCCCGTGTTCTTGTCGCGACTACCGGGCAAACGGTCTTCTCGGGGATACCGTGGCGACACCACGGCAGGTCTCTGTCTCCATCCCGACGCAACTGAATGAAATCAGCTACCTAGGCTGACAAAACCCCAGATCAAAAAGTCTGGACCCCGCGCCTGCGGGGATCGTCCCTGACCGAGCCGGGCAGCACGGGCGGGTCCCGGCTGGACCCCGCGCCCGCGGGGGAACGTCCGCTGTTCGGCCGGCGGCCGGAGAACGGGGCGTCGTCGTCTCTATGCCCGAAGGTGATCGTCCGAGGCGGAACGCCTCGTGCACCGCGCTGTCGACATTGCCCCCGCGCGTGCGGTGGTCCGGGGGGGGTCTGCGCCTGACGCTGGCTTGGCCTGCCGGCCTGTGCGGCACCGCCGCCTGCCGACCAGGACCCAGCCCGCGAGGGTGCTGCGTGAGCCAGGCGGGGACCGGGGAGGCGAAGCCGAGCTTGTCCCGGCTGGCCCAGACCTCGCGGGCAGGCCGAGGGCCTTGGCGGCGTCCCGCATGATCCGTTTGCCCTGGCCGGGTCGTTGATCTTGTGCTCGGCGGGCCGCCGGTAGGAGAACTCGATCAGGTCGCGGGCGAGGTAGGGGGACGGGCGTGGGCGGAGGCGAGCGTGTCGCTGGTCATCACCGTGGTCATCACCAGCGGCCTCCGGATCCGCCGCATCGAGCTGGGCGAGGCCACAGCGGCGGGCTCGGACGCGGAGTACCGCGAGGAGGACTTCCGGTGAGCTCCGCCGCCGCGTGACCCTCGTCCACCGGGTCTTCTCGGAGGACCAGGTCAGTCCGGGTCTCCGGTGGCCTGGAGGCGGCGCAGGGCCAGGATCAGATTGCCGCTGCCGAACGTCGCGAGCGCGGCGACACCCCACAGGGTCGCCGCGACACCGGCCCGGTCCAGGACGGCGCCCGCGGCCAGGAAGCCCAGCGGCCCGGTCAGGGTGCTGATCGTGACCACGGCCTGCAACACCTTGGGCCCGAAGCCGTCCGGCAGCCGGGCGGAGAGCAGGCCCATCAGCGGCGCGTTCGCCAGGGGCGCGGCGGCCGATGACAGGCCGACGGCGACGACGAGCACGCTGGCTGGCACGGGCACCAGGAGCGTCCACAGGGGTAGCGCGACGCAGACCAGGGCCGTACAGGCGAGTCGTACGGGGGCGACCCGTGCCGCCAGCACATAGGCAGCCACCGAGCCCACCAGGCCACCGGCGCCATCGACGGCGATCAGCAGGCCGCCGACCCTGGCGTCCCCCTCGAACCGGGTGAACGCCAGCACCGGCAGGGTGATCATCAGGGTTCGCAGCATCAGCCCGAACACCACGGTGGACAGCATCGCCCGGCTCAGGAACCAGTCGCCGCACAGATGCCGCACCCCCGCCCACAGGCCGCGCGGCCCGGCCGCGGACCCTCCGGCCCCGCCACCCCCTGCCGGGACGCGGCGCAGCAGCAGCAATCCGGAGAAGGCGAACGAGGCCGCGTCCAGCCACACCACGGATGTGGTCCCCACCAGCGGGATCAGCGCGCCCGCGAGCGCCGGTCCGGCGAACGCCGAGCCGTTCGTCACACCAGCCAGCGCGCTGTTGGCGCGGGCCAGAGAGCGGGCGTGCGGGCTCAGCAGTTCCATCGCCAGCACCCGCTGTGCCGCGTGGTACGGAACGGCCAGCGCCCCGAGCGCCGTGACGATCGCCACGAGGACGGCCACATTGAGCGCGCCCAGGGTCTGCAGCAGCGGGATCAGCGCCACCACCGGAGCGCGGGCGAGATCGGAGACGACCATGGTCCGACGGGCGCCCAGGCGCTGGATGACCTCTCCGCCCGCGAAGCCGAGCAGCGCCATGGGCAGCACCTGGGCCGCGAAGACCAGGCCCGCCCGGGTGGCCGAGCCGGTGGTCTCCAGCACCAGCCAGGGCAGCGCGAGCATGGTCATCTGGGTGCCCAACGCCGTCACCGCGCCCGCGACATAGACCGCCGTCAGCGCACGGCTCGGCCTGCCACCCGCTGTGCCGTTCGGCGCTCCGCCGGGTGGGACGGGGGCTGCGCCGGGCCGGGTCGCCGCGATCGTCATCGGGTCACCCCTTTCTCCTCGGTGGGTCCGGACCATGTGGTCGCCCCCGCACCCTGTCGCCCGCCCACCGTCCGGTGCCAGGGAAGGACCGGCAGTACTCACTGTCGGTGCCGCTGCGCTTTCTTCTCTGCCACGCGGCCCGCCCGTCCGGCAGTGTGATGGCCGTCGGAGCCCACCACAGCCAAGGCCACCGGCGGCGGAAGCGGACACCAACGAAGGGAGGGACGGCGATGAGCGGCGGTATCGGACCGGCGGTGCACGTCCCGTCCTTCGCCGCCCGCGACGGGCGGCGAGCGGTCGAGACCCGGTATGTGGACGGTCTCCCGCAGATCGTGGCCTGGGATCTGAGGACGGGTCAGCGCCGCCAGGCGACCACCGCACCGCTGGGTGTGGAAACCGCCGCCATCGAGCCGGACGGCCACGGCCTGTGGTGGTTCGACGCTGCTCCCGGCGGTCAAGGCCGCTGGCTGCGCGGGCCGTTCGAGGGCGGCCACCCGCGCCCGGCGCTCGACGGCGTGCCCGCCGGGCGGATGCACGGCCTGGCCTTCGACCCCCGCAGCGGCCTCGCCGCCGTCGGCGTCGGGGTCGCGGACCGCTCGCGGTACTACCTCGGCCGACCGGGCGAGCGCGCCCGCCTGGTGGCCGAGGAGCCCGGCTATGCGGCAGTGGTGGGCCTGGCCCCCGGCGGCCGGCTGCTGGCCACCGCGGGGTGCCCGGCCGGACCGGCCGCGGTCCGGCTGTGGTCACCGGCCTCCGGCGTCCTCGTGGACGCCATCCCCGGCGCAGCGGGGGACGGCGACGGCGGCGCGGTGTGGGCGCTGGGCTTCCGCCCCGACCTCACCACCGCACGGCCGGAACTGCTGCTCGTCCTCGAACGCGCGGGCCGCTACACCCTGGCCTTCTGGCGGCAGGGCGAGGGGATCCGTACGCACGGTCCCGGCTCCGCCCTCGACTTCGATACGGAGATCACCGCCTGCTGGTACGGGCCCGGCCGCACGGCGCTGGTCCAGCAGGACCGGGCGGGACGCAGCCGCCTGCTCCGCGCCGACCTCGACCGCGGTACGACGACGGTGCTTCCCACGCCCGAGGGCACGATCATCGACTTCTCCTGCGCACCCGACCGCACGGTCCACTGCCTGTGGAGCCGCGACGGCGAACTGCCCCGGCCACTGATCTGCCACCCGGAAAGCCCGGAAGGCTCGGAAAGTGCGGAGCACCCGGAACCCCCGGAACGTCCCGACCGCTCCGGCCACTCCGGCCGCTCCACGACGGCGTCACGCGGCACCGCGCCCGGCGGAACGACCGGATCCGGGCGCCGCGAGCTGTGGACACCTCGGCCGTACGGGCAGATCCACAGCTTCGTGGCCACCCCGCCCGGCCGCAGGGCGGGCCACCGCCCCTGGCCGACGATCTTCCTCGTCCACGGCGGGCCCCACACCCACGACCGGGACGCCTATGACGCCCGGACCGAGGCCCTGGTCCGGGCCGGATTCGCCGTGGTGCGCACCAACTACCGCGGCTCGACGGGCTACGGCCCCCGCTGGCGGGACGACTTCGGCCACCGGGTCGGTCTCGCCCAGCTCGAAGACCTCGCCGCGGTGCGCGGCCACCTCATCGACGCGGGAGTCTCGGAGCCGGGCCGTACCGGCCTGTGCGGCTACTCCTGGGGCGGCTATCTGACGCTGCTGGCGATGGGCGTCCAGCCCCGGCTGTGGGACGTGGGGCTGGCCGTCGTCCCGGTGGCCGACTACACGGCGGCGTACCGGGCGACGACGCCAGCGCTGCGGGAGGTCGACGACCGCCTCTTCGGCGGCACCCCCGAGCAGGTGCCACACCGCTATCGCGCGGCCTGCCCGATGACCTATGTGGGCCGCGTACGCGGCCCGCTCTTCCTCGCCGCCTCGGCGGACGACGAGAAGTGCCCTCCGCAACAGATCGAGCGCTATCTCGCCGCGCTGCGGCGCCGCGACGTCCCGCATCGCGTCCGGTGGCTCGGCGGCGGACACGACGTGGGCCGTGACCCAGCCGGATACGCCGCCGCGTGGGCCGCCATGGTGCGCTACGCCGACGACACGCTGCGCGCCTCCCCCAGAACCGCCGACCGCCGCAACAGCGGGCGGACCGGCTCGCACCACCCCGTCCATCACATCGAAGAAAGGTCGTCAACCCCATGAAGCGTCACGGACTGCGCGTCGACCCCATCAGCGCCACCGAGCGGGAGCGCGGACTCATCATTCCGCCGCACGAGGCCGCCCTGGACAAGGCGGTCCCGGTCCGGCCGAACGGCCCGGCGCCGGCCTGCACCACCCGCACGGAGAAGAACACGGAGAAGAAGTCGCCTCTGCAGTGAGCCCGAGCAGCGCCGTAGCGGGGTGCCACGCCCGGCACCCCGCCGCGGCGCCGGCCGTGCCGGTGAGAACAGGAGAACATCATGACCACAGCTACGGCAGCACCCCGGACGAACAGTCCCCGGCCGGAGAACCACCGGCCGGACAAGCCCGAGACGACGGAACCGCGCCAGAACCCGCCGACGTTCCGCAGCGACCCGTACCCGACCCTGGCCAGGATGCGGCAATCGGCCCCGGTCTCCGTGCTGCACAGCGACGGCGGCCTGCGGCTGTGGATCATCCCGCGCTACGTCGATGTCCGGGCCGCGCTCTCCGACCGCCGCTTCGCGCAGGATGTGCGGCGCGCCCAGGCCCTGGCCGACAGCCGGGTCGAGGGCATCAACCTGGGCACCGAGATCACCCATATGCTCAGCAGCGATCCGCCCGACCACACCCGCCTCCGCCGCGTGGTCCAGGCGGCGTTCAGCCGCAAGCGGGTCGAGGCGATGCGGCCGATGGTCGAGCGCATCACCCTCGAACTCCTCGACGGGCTCGACGCAGCAGCCGCGCGCCACACGACCCGCACCACCACCGCCACGGTGGACCTGGTACGTGACTTCGCCTTCCCGCTGCCGATCCTCGTCGTCTGCGAACTGCTCGGCTTCCCGCCCGAGGACCGCGACCTCTACCGGAAGTGGTCGACCGCCATCGTCACCCAGGAGGGCGACCACGCGGCGGTCCGGCGAGCCGTCCAGGAGATGGGCTCGTACGTCCTGGCCATCGCCGACCGGCGTATCCGCCGCAATGACCGTCCCGCCGATCTGCTCACCGAGCTGATGGCAGCCCGCGAGCGCGGGGAGCTGACGGACGACGAGATCGTGGGCATGGTCGCCCTGCTGCTGATCGGCGGGCATGAGACCACCGTGAACCTGCTGAGCACCTCCTGCCTCGCGCTGCTGCGCGATCCCGGCCAGGCGGCCTGGCTGCGCGCCGATCCGACCCGGATGCCCAGGGCCGTCGAGGAGTTCCTGCGCTACGACTCACCCATCTGTATGGCCACCACCCGCTTCACCACCGAGCCGGTGGACGTCGGCGGGGTGGTGATCCCGCAGGACGAGTTCGTGCTGCTGTCCCTCGGCGCGGCCAACCGCGACCCGGCGCGCTTCCAGGAACCCGACCGCCTCATCCTCGACCGCCGGGACGCAGGCCATCTCGCCTTCGGCGGTGGCATCCACCGCTGCCTCGGGGCCCTGCTCGGCAAGCTGGAGACCGAGATCGCGCTCACCGCGCTCCTCGCCCGCTTCCCCGGAACAACCCTGGCCTGCCAGGAGCGCGACCTGAGCTGGCGCAACACGATGATGCTGCGCGGCTTGGAGGCGCTGCCCGTCACCCTGCGCCGCTGACGCCCCCCACCGTCGCGGCCTGGGCCGGGTCGGTCAAGGAGAACGGGGCACTGATGATCTGCGGGTTTTCGTCGGTGCTGGTTCGGCAGTGTGATGTCAGTGCTGTGGTTGTGGGGTAGCCGTTGTTCGGCTGGGGCTTGTTGAGGCTTTTCGTGCTGACGTGGATGCCGATCTGGTGCTGTCATTTTCGGTGGTTGGCCTGGTCGGTTTGTTGCCGGTTGATATGACCCGTGTGGCGTTTTTGCTGGTCAGAAGCTGTTCAGGTGGCAACGGATGGTCGTCGCGGTGTGGCGGAGTTGTTCGCTGTTGCGGGTGTTGATGAGGGGCAGGAGCGGGTTGTCGGGGGCGCGCTTCCCTCCCCTTGACGGGCGAACCGTACGCCAAGGAGCCCTTCCGGCACAGGAACCTACCCATTCGAGCTTGCACCGCGACCGCACCCGAGGGCTACATCCACGGCCACACGGAGGGTTCGATCCAACCCGAGCCGGACCGGTCCCGTCCGCCCGGGCTTTTCTCCCAGCGCATCCCAAGCTCGGACAGTCCCTCGACCCGCTCGGGCACCAGCAGCGCCGGCGAGAGCGACTGTTGGCGATGAACACCCCCCAGCGCCTGCTTGTCCCCGCCGACCTCCTCCACATGCCGGTTCAGCACCTCCAGGAGCCCCTCACTGCCATCCGCCGGTGGACCCGCACGCCCGCAACGGGTGGCTGACGCCTTGCAAGCGCTTCTGAGTAGGCTGCTGGGATGACGGAGCACCTTGGTTTCGGCGCGATGCTCGGGCGGCTGCTGGACCGTAGAAAGCTCACTGTGCAGGAGCTTGCCGACCGGGCCGGGTCGACCATCGTCGAGGTACGCGCAGTGCTCGCGGGAGACCCCAGGCGAGGGGCTGCTCCGGTGCCTTGCGACTGCGCTTGGTTTCCATGCCGTCGATCTGTTCATCCTCGCGGGACTGGAGGTCCCGGACGACATGGCGCCGCTGGACACCGCGGCCGCGCGGTGGGTGTCGTACGTCGTGATGGATGCGGTGCACCTCCCAGCGGCGGGCCGACGTGAACTCCTCAACCTCATCCATGCACTGCCGCAGGAGGAACGGCATTCCCGATTCGCCCCGAAGCGGCTCGCACCACTCACCGGCGGTCCGGGCAGTTGCGCCATCCGTATGCTCCAGTACCGGAATCTGGACTGGATGGGCATGGCGAAGACGCTGGCGGTGATGACGCCCACGTACCTGTCGGCGGCCACATACGGTGTGATCGGCGCTGGTTGCAAGGAACTGACGCCCCGCTTGGTGACGGACTTCGCCGCTCCACTGGGGATCGATGCCTACGAACTGGCCGCACTGGCGGGCATTGTTCTGAGCGAGGTGCCACGCCCTCCCAGCTCGGAGGCCGTGGACGCCGCGGCGCTGCTGTGGGAGGTGCGCCGACTGTCTGCCACCCAGGCACGGCACATCTCCGAGTTGGCGCGCACCATGCGTGGGAACTCCCGCGACGGATACCTCGTCAACCTGCCTGGAACGTGACGTCCACCGGCACGCGCTCGCAGGACCCGAAGTGCACCATGTCATCTGTTCCTGTCTCAAGCTGGGCACTATTTTGAAGCACTGCTTTGTGGGCTGGTTCTTTCGAAGAGGCGGGCGTGGGCAAGGGAGCCGGGCAGCGGGAGATCGAGCAGGCGCTGCGCCAGAAGGCGATCGCAGGGGCATCCACACTGGAGATGCTCACCTGGCTGAGAGGCGACCTGGAGACCCGCATCAGCGATCCGGTCGGCCGTGACGGCGCGATCTCCTTCTGCATGATCGCGACGTTCACGACGGTCTTCGAGCTCGGACTCACGCCCGGACGGTTCATCGCCTCCTGGGACCGGTTCGGAGGCCACCTGGACGACAAGGAACTGGTGCGGAGACTGGGCCCGCTGATCCTGGCACCGGACGTGGAACCGCAACCCTGCGAATGCGACGCCAACTGCGGCGGGTACTGGGTCTGAGGACAAGCCCACCCAACAGGCCGCAGGCTTTGACCCGTGAAACGGGGGCGCCCTGAGAGCACGCGGTGGGGCGGACCGGATTCGAACCGGCGTCATCCCCCTTGCAGGGGGCGCGTCGACCTCTGCGCTACCTGCCCCCACCGCGCCTGTACAGCCTATGCCAGCCCTGAAGCGACTTCTGAGTGGTGACGGGGCCGGTGCTGGCAAGCGTCTGCATGGCCCTTTTGCCCCGGTCGCCGGTTAGGCCGTGGCCGCCCCCGTGCAGGCCGGGAGGTTTCTGCCGTTGGGTTTCCAGTGCTGGAGGCTTCGCTGCCGACCCCGTCAAGGGGAAACCTAACCGGCACCACTGACACTGCTGCCGGCGCCCGCGGAGCGGGCTGGTCCTGAAGGCGAAGCCGGAAGGACCCGGGTGGGGGAGCGGAGCGGACCCGCCCAACGGGCCGAAGGCCCGGACTCCGTGAAACGGAGTCACTCAGGCCTGCGAAGCAGGCTGTTCGGCTGGAGCGCAGCGAGAGCCGAACGAGTCCGGAGCGCAGCGCAGGACCCCGGCCCGAAGGGCCGGCT